>JAZSFD010000101.1:0-7153 GCA_045532035.1 Eubacteriales bacterium
ATCCACCAGAGTTATGATCTCTGGCAACCATTCAAAGCAGAGTTCGGAAAGACTATTTCCTCTATCTGGGTGGACGAGCCCAGCTACCATTCCGAGCATCTTCCGTGGTTTTCGTCTATTGACTCTGTCTTTTTGCATAAACACGGGTACGATATCAAGCCGCACATTTATAAGCTTTATTATGATATTGATGATTATAAGAGGGTCAGATATCATTATTGGACCCTTCTCAATGAGCTTCTTGAAAACTGCTATTTCAGCATGATCCGCGATTGGTGCAACCAAAACGGACTGATGTTCAGCGGTCATCTTATGATGGAGGACACCCTCTTTTCGCAGATAAAGCGCGCCTGCGCCGTGATGCCGTATTACAAGTATTTCGACATTCCGGGGATTGACATCCTTCGCGGATACATGAACTGGAAGAACGATCCCATAATCGATCTTGACGGCACAGGATTTTTCGACGAGCATATGTATACCACTCCGCTTCAGACTGTTTCGGCCGCTCATCAGGCTGGGAAAGACAAGATTCTTTGCGAAATGTACGGCGTCACCACCAACGGTATGGGATTTCGCGATTTTGAATACTATTTTGACCATTTTGCATCATTGGGAGTCAATTACAGAAGCGTTCACGGTATCTTCTATTCGCTGAAAGGCCGCTCAAAACGAATGTATCCGCCCCATGTCAATTATTATCAGCCTTATTGGGAAAAGTATAATGATGTGACTGATTACTGCGCCCGTACCTCAAAGTTTATTTCTCAGGGAAAACCATATGCAAAGGTGCTGGTTCTTCATCTGCTTGAAACAGCTTATCTTTATTTCCGTGGAAATAACGGTGAGCCTGTACCGAGTGATGAAATGAAAAAGCTTGATAAGCGTTTTTCTATGCTTTTGAGGATATTGCTTTTCAATCATATAAGCTTTGAGCTCGGCGATCTCAACACCATATCATCTGATTATGGAAAGATTGACAGCGACAACAAGAGATTTGTTGTCGGCGCAATGAGCTATGAAACTGTTGTTGTTCCGTATCTTGAGATACTGAACAGGCCTGTTGCAAAGCTCCTTTGAGAGTCAGTTGGGCGTTGAGCTTGAAAGCATTTATCTGCTCGGTGACTTTGGAGTATATTCGCGCGAGGAGCCTACCATGAACGGAAATCTCAGATACAGCAGGAATTTTGTGATAGACGATCAAAAGCGTTGTGTATCGGGAGAACTCACCTCTAAAGGAATGATTTTCTATGCGGGAACTGTTTCGCTGTCGAAAAAAGTTGAAATAAGAAAAGATTCCTCAAAGAACATATTACTTCAGATAGGTGAATTTCACGGATGTGTTGCCGAGGTAATTGTCAACGGTGTTTCCTGCGGAGATATTTATAAACCTCCGTATGTGACTGATATCACAAAAGCTGTGTGCGACGGAGAAAACGAGATAACACTCATTCTCACAAACACCCTGCGTCCCATCCTCGGTCCGTATCACAGACCAAAGGGAGAGGTGGGAGAGTGCTGGGGCGGTTACGGTGATCCTGACCTTTCGTGGACGGGTTCAGCTTTAGGCGCCGACTGGTATAAAAACACAGATGTTGACAGTACAGTCTGGACTGACAGTTATAATCAGGTCAGATTCGGTCTTTGGGATGTCAGAATCATATTATCCGAATAAATTAACTCTCTGTCCGAGATAAATATTGGTGAACAAAAAATATACACTTTTAAAAGCAACTATGCATTCTCATCTCTGGAGCGAGACAAATGGATAGCAGTATGCTATGATGTAGCTGTGATACAGTAAGACAAATAAGAATTTGACGGAGAGATAGTGAAATGAATATTAAGAGTTACAAGGAATATATGACAGCGGAAATGCTGATGGGTCCTAATAGTGCAAGAATCTTGGAAGAGTTGTTGAAGCAGTATCCATTGCAACTAAGTAACGAGAACAAGGTGCTTGATTTAGGGTGCGGAAAAGGATTGACAAGCCTCATACTTGCAAGAGAAACAGGGGCGAAAGTATATGCAAATGACCTCTGGGTTAGTGCAGAAGATAATAAAAAGCGATTTGAGGATTGGGGCATTGGCGAACAAATCAAACCTGTTTGTGAGGATGCTAACAATTTAAGCTTTGCAAAAAGGCAGTTTGATATTTTAGTCAGCATTGACTCTTATCACTATTTTGCTACTGATATTGGCTTTTTTGAAAATAAGATTTTGCCTTTTCTTAATAATAACGCTGTTGTGTTGATTGGTATTCCTGGCATCAAGGATGAATATACAGGCCGTTCCGAAGAACTTCTTCCTGAATGGTTAGGAAATGAAGCCTATATGTTTAAGAGTCCGATGGAATGGAAAGAAATCATTGGCAATCACGATAGAATTGAAAAGATTGAAACTTGGGAAATGGGCTGTTTCGACCTCGCTTGGAATGAGTGGTTTGCCACCGAGCACAAATATGCTTTAGGAGATAAGCAATTTTTTGAAACACTCATCAAGCTATATACCTGTTTTGTTGGTATTTACATCAAGATAAAATAAATAAGCCAATTCCAATTTGACGAACTACATACTGACCGATAGGAACAAGGTTGAAATACACCTTGCTCCTTTCCATTCCTCGGTGGTCATTTACAAAAAATGAATAAAAAGGTCAGTTATACACACCAATACTTATCTCGGACAGAGAGTAAATTAATGGGTTGTAAAAATCTTTTTACAACCCATGTTTTATACAAAATATAAATTTATGCATAAAATGTTGCATAAAAATCAGAAAAGACTTGTATTATCGAACTATTGGTGATACAATATTAATGAAAACATTTTTCGGGTGATATATATGAATTTTTATTTGTTTATAAATGAAAAAAAAGACATCGGTCTTTCTGTTACCGCAAGGGTGATCGACTTCTTGTCAGAACATAACGTAAGTATTTTTATTGATGCAAGCACCTTTTCAAAGCTTAATTGTGTTCGGCAGAAAGCTGTGATCACTCATAAGTCAGAGCTGTTTCCTTCTGGTATCGATGCTGCAATTGTTATCGGCGGAGACGGCACGATTCTTCGTGCGGCAAAGCTTTTGTGCAAGGAGGACATTCCCATCGTCGGCATAAACCTCGGTAAGGTTGGATATATGGCAGAGCTTGAGGTTGATGAATGCGAGCTTCTGTCTGCTTTGTTCTCGGATGATGACGCGGTTTCAAAAAGCGTTAAGCTCGATGAGCGCATGATGCTGTCATGCAGAGTTGTTCGCGCAGATGAAACTGTTTTTTCGGGAGAATGCCTTAATGAGGCAGTAATTGCAAAAGGTGATATTTCCCGTATGATTGATCTTAGCCTTTCTGTCGACGGAGAAATACTTGCCGAATATCAGTGCGACGGTGTGATTGCCGCAACTCCAACAGGCTCCACGGCATATTCCATGTCTGCAGGCGGCGCCATCATTGATCCCAAGATCGAATGTATAAGCGTTTTGCCGTTGAGTCCGTACCTTTCGATAAATTCAAGCCCGATCATTTTTTCCAAGGGCACGACCATTGAATTTGTATATCATTGTGTTCGCGACAACAGCGCATATGTCAGTGTTGACGGCGGTGAATCGATTCCGCTTTCTGACGGCGACAGGATCATTGTTTCCGAATCGGAATACACCACAAAGCTTCTCCGATTCAAGAAAACTGATTTTTATAAACTTCTCAACGCCAAGCTTGCAAACCGAATTTCCGAGCTTGCCGAAAGAAACTGATATCGGAGGAAAAAATGACTAAAGCAGAAAGACACAATAAAATAATCGAACTTGTCAAGAATAACCTTGTTGAAACCCAGGAGGAACTGACCCGTCTGCTTTGTGAGTGCGGCTTCGAAGTTACTCAGGCAACCGTGTCGCGCGATATAAAGGCTTTGAAGCTTGTGAAAGTGGCAGCAACCGATGAAAACGGTTCGAGGATCGGATACAAATATGCTCAGGGCAGTCAGCAGGTCATCGCAAACGAGCTTACCGAAAAGTTCCGTAATCTGTTAAAGGATATCATTGTCAAAGCAGACCATGCAGGAAACCTTGCGGTTTTCAAGACCTATTCCGGCATGGCAAATGCTGCGGCAGCAGCCATTGATGCCATGCACGATTCAAGCATTGTGGGCTCTGTAGCGGGTGATGACACGGTTATTTGCGTCCTGAGAACCGAAGAGGCGGCAAAAGAGTTTTCGGATCTTATAGGTCAGACGATCAGCTGATTTTTAACTTTATTGGAGGTGTAGATATATGCTGTCGTCTGTGCATATTGAAAACATTGCGCTTATCAAAACGCTTGATATAAGTTTTAATGGCGGTTTTTCTACCTTCACGGGAGAAACTGGCGCCGGAAAAAGTATAGTTATTGATGCCATCGGAATGGCGTGTGGGGCAAAGGTATCAAAGGACATTATCAGAAATGGTGAAAACGAAGCCAAGGTTGAAGCTATTTTCAGCGAGCTGTCTGATAATATCATTGAAAAATGTGTGTCTTTGGGCATTTCACCCGACGAAGACGGAGCCTTTTACATTGTGAGGACCCTGAATATTGACGGTAAAAGCACAGCGTCTGTCAACGCCAAACGCATTCCCATAAGCCTTTTGCGAGAGTTTGCATCCCTCATCATCAACATTCATGGTCAGCACGACAATGCCGATCTTCTCAAGGATGATAAGCAGCTTGTCATTCTTGACGCTTTTTCTGATAATGAATCGGAAAGACAGGCTTATACGGATGCATACAAAAAATATCGTGATATTGAAAAGCAGATATCCGAGCTTGCGATTGATGATATGGAAAAGAAAAGGCAGACAGACATTCTGCGTTTTCAGATTGATGAAATTAAAAGCGCAAAGCTCAAGGCAGGGGAGGAAGAAAAGCTTCTTGCGGATAAGAAGAAGCTCCGTTACAGCGAAAAAATCAACAAAAATGCAAGAATATGCTACAGCAGCCTTTATGACGGCGAAAGCGGCCATTCTGCGGTGGATAGTGTGGAAAGAGCCATATCCGCCATCGACTCGCTTGACGGGATTGTGGACGGCACAGCTCAGCTTTCCGAAAGGCTTGAAGCTGTAAAATCCGAGCTGATCGATATTGCCGAAACCGCAATAGAGTTTTGCGATGACACCGAGCTTGATCCCACCGCGGCACTTGACAGAATCGAATCGAGGCTTGACAAGATTTCAAAGCTTTGCTCAAAATACGGAGCAGAAATATCCGATGTTTTAGACTTTTGCGATAATTGTGAAAAAAAGCTTTCCGATATAGAGCTTTCCGAAACAAAGATCAAGGAGCTTGAAAAAGAAAAGAAAGCTGCTTTTGAAGTTCTTGAAGTGACGGCCGAGAAGATTTCCGCAAAGCGAAAAAACGGCGGGAAAAAGCTGTCATCGCTTATCGAAAACGAGCTTTTATATCTCGATATGAAATCAGCACGTTTTGCGGTGGATTTTGCGCCTACAGACGGTTTTGGTCCTGACGGAAACGAAAAGATAACTTTCATGATCCGAACAAACAGCGGCGAGGGCTTTAATCCTTTGTCAAAGACTGCCTCGGGAGGTGAGCTTTCACGTATCATGCTTGCCATAAAGTCTGTTTTTGCCGAAAAGGACGGTGCTGAATGTCTTATCTTTGACGAGATTGATACGGGTATATCCGGAAGCACATCAAGAAAAATCGGAATCAAGCTTAAAGCTCTTGCAAAAGAAAAGCAGGTTCTTTGCGTTACACATTCGGCACAGGTCGCATCCCTTGCAGATGAGCATTTCAAAATTTCAAAATCTGCAGACCTTGACAGAACGGTTACCAGGGTAGATGCGCTCAGCTACGACGAAAGAGTTTCCGAAATTGCAAGGATCATTTCCGGAATGGATATTTCGGATGCTTCAAAAGTGTCTGCAAAAGAGCTTATAGACAATATTGATGAATAAAATTGGGGACGAGTATGAAACCTTTGACAGCACTGATAAAAAGAATAGACGACATAGAAATATATTTTGAAATATACGCAGGTGGTGCTTTGGCACAGAATTTTGATAAAGTGTTTTCAAACGGCAGGTTTGTCGAAAAGACTGACAATGTTTTGGTAATGCTTCACGGCAATGGTGAGGACAGATCGGTCTTTTATACAAATGTCGATGCTTTGTGCAACAACGATTACTGCATCCTTGTTGACAGCCGAGGTCACGGTAAGACCACCTTAGGTAACTTCGAGCTTACCATCGATCTTATGTCTGAGGATATTTCCAAACTGTGTGACGAGCTTAACATAGGTAATTTCAAGCTGCTCGGTTTTTCAGACGGTGGAAATGTTGCCCTCACATATGCCATAAGGCACCCTGAGCGCCTTTCGCATCTTATTGTCGCAGGTGCAAATCTTAATCCTTCAGGCTTAAAGCTTGCCACAAAGCTTTCGATTATGTTCAGGTATCTTTGTGCAAAACCGGGTCGAAACAAAAGCCTTGCTTCAAAAATGAAGTTTGAATATCTGAATCTCATGGTAAATCATCCTCACATATCCCCCCGAATGCTAAAGAATATACAGTGCAAAACTCTTGTTATTGAGGGAAAAAGAGATGTTATAAAGCCGGCTCATACCCGGGTTATAGCTGAGAACATCAGCGGCTCACGCCATGAAGTCATCCAGAACAGTGGTCATAATGTTTTTTGGGATAATTTTTCGTATACAAATAAGCTGATATCAGACTTTATAGCATAAAAAATACCGCCGAAAGGCGGTATTTGAGCTTGTGGCAAAACCTAACGAAAGTTTTTGAAACAGTTATTTGTGTATAAAATTCGTAGTTCCTGTTGAAAAAAATTTTGTTTGGGTATATAATATCATTGAATATTGATAAAGAAAGGACAAAACCATGGAAATCATAAAAAGAAACCTGATTACAGCTTTGGAAGAGCTTTCCGAAAAGGCAAAGCTCGAAAAGGGTGATATATTTGTTGTAGGCTGCTCCACAAGCGAAATACTCGGCAACAGGATTGGTTCCTCGGGAAGCGAAGAATGTGCAAAGATCGTTTTTGAAACAGTGAATGATTTTTGCAAAAAGAATGGAATATTTCTTGCCGCTCAGTGCTGCGAGCATCTCAACCGCGCAATAGTTATCGAAAAAGAGGCATACATATAT
>JAZSFD010000024.1:0-14622 GCA_045532035.1 Eubacteriales bacterium
TTTTGCAAATAATTTGCAAAACGTTCGAATAAAATATTGACATTTGGCTATAATAGTAGTATAATATAGTTGAATTTGCGAAATTTGTGCAAAATGAGGTGATTTTATGCTGCTAACATTTGGTATCCGTAATTACAAATCATTCAAAGACGATGTTGTTTTTCATATGACTGCTGCTCCCAAGCAAAAGGGTTTGGATTACAGTGTATTTGAAAAAACAGTATCCGGAAAAAAACACCGTGTTTTATCATCTGCTGTAATATACGGTCCTAACGCTTCGGGAAAAACAAATCTTATCGGTGCTATGGATGTAATGAAAGAGATTGTTCTGAGGGGACATATCAGAAACAATAACGAGGATTCTCTAAATCAAGCTGCCAACACATTGGAGCTCATACCATTCAGAGGAAACAAAAATATTCCTACGCTTTTTTCGATTAGATTTATTGAAAATGGATTATTAATTGAATATTCAATCGAAATCCAGCTTGGCTCGTTTTTGGATAAGAAATTCAATCGTTATATTCACAGTGAGATTTTAAAGGTGAATGACAACGTTGTTTTTAATCGTGGTAACAAATTAGATATAAATATCGAAAATGTAAAAAGAAAATATTTAAACGATAGAATTGATCAAAACATAGATAGTGCTAAAGATATAGCTTTTAGTGGTTTGAACGAAGACGAACTATTTCTTACCAATGGATTCAAGACAATTTTTGCGAAAGAATTAGTTTCGTTGATATTGAATTGGTTTGAAAACAAGCTTATTGTTATTTATCGTTCGGATTCCATTAGAATGCTCAGAGAATACTCTGATTTAGATAGCAAGAAGTTTTATGTTGAGAGAACATTGACAGAAGCAGCAAAAGAATTTGGAATTCATTCAAATGCTTTGGGTTATGTTGCATCAAAAGAAAATGAAACCACTGTATTAAGCTCGATCATTAAAGATGGTGATCTTAAAGCTGTACTGCCTGCAGAAATGTATGAGTCTTATGGTACGGTGAGATTTGTTAACGAGTTTCCTTTGATTATCGATGCACTGCTGAACGGTGGCACATTAGTAATGGATGAATTTGATGCTTCTATTCACCCAATGGCACTAATGAATATCATTAATATTTTTCACAATGATGATATTAACATTCATCATGCACAGTTAATTTTCAACACCCATAACCCGATTTTTCTAAATGCTAATCTATTCCGACGCGATGAAATTAAATTTGTAGAACGCGATGATTCCACTCACGCAAGTGAACATTATTCGCTTTCCGATTTCAAAACATTTGGAGAACGAGGTGTTCGAAAAGGCGAAGATTATATGAAGAACTATTTTGTTAACCAATATGGTGCAATAAAGGATGTTGATTTCTCCTCAATATTGGAATCCATAGTCACCGGAGGAGATAATAATGGCTAATAATAGAAAAGAAAACAGACGATATGTATTTACTGTTGAGGGCGAAACAGAACAGTGGTATTTCGATTGGCTGGAAGAACAGATAAATGCCTGTGATGAATCAAAATACACAGTGAGCATCGTTGCTAAGGTTCAGCAAAGCCCGAAAAAGTATTTTAAAACAGTTAATCCTATTTCCACTCCTAAAGTAACTCATATTTGCGATTATGAAAGCAACGAAGAAGTACACGTTACAAAGTTCAAAAACATATTGTCTGATCTGAAAGAAGCCAATTCCACAAAAGGACGCAAATTCAAATATGCTCTCGGGTATAGCAATTTTACATTTGAATTGTGGATGGTTTTACATAAGCAGAGCTGTAATGGCAGTTTGACAAACAGAACACAGTATTTACCTCATGTAAACAAGGCATATAGTGAAAAGTTTGAAAACTTAGATCAATATAAGCACGAAGACAATTTCAAACGTTGTCTAAATAAATTGTCTCTCGATGATGTAAAAGAAGCCATAAAGCGTTCCGAAAAGATAATGGAAAATAAAGTAGCTAACGGAGAACATCAGGAACAATACAAAGGATTTACTTACTACAAAGATAATCCTGCACTTACAATTTGGGAGTCTGTAAAATCAATATTTTCTGAGTGCGGATTGATTTGACGTGTATTAGTAATATCACACTGAAAGAGGGAGTCGTTTGTACTTCCTCTTGACTTTTGTCGGAATCAAATTAAAAGGAGCGACTATGAAAGCAAAAAAAGACTGTACACCGGAAGAGTACAAGGCACAAAGGTACGCTCAAAGGCGGCAATGGGCTCTTGATAACATTGAAAAGGTTAGAGAGTACGGCAGAGCTTTTTATAAGCGAAACAGCGAGAAAAGAAGAGCGTATAGCAGAAAATATAACGAAGAGCATCGTGCAGAAAGACGAGCATATAGCAAAGCCTATTATGAAAGAAAAAAGACAGAGGATCCGCTTTACATTAGGAAACTGAACGAAAGAAATAAAAAGAACCGAAGGCTTAAAAATCCTGTCAGTCTTGCACCTGCGGTAATGGGAACTACTGCTTTAACTATCAAGAAACCGTTTCGTACAAGAAAAATTCTCACAGAAGCAGAGCGTTATGAGAGATTAGTCAGAGCTTGTAAGAAAACTTTAAATGAATACCTATATCGTAGCCTTGAAAGAGATAAGGAACGAAACTCAAATCGAATAGATGACTATTTTACAAAATTTCCATACGAGCAATATGCTGAACGAGCAATTAAACGGAGACTCGGATGGTTTGGAATACATAAAAACAAGGCGATGTATGATGATTGCTTTGATGCCGGAGTTATGGCGTATATGTATAGCATTCATCGTTGCGGAGCAAGTGGATACGATTACTTTTTACCGTATCTATATAAAATGATACGCATTTACATTTTGTGTGCATTGATAATATATAACGATTCCAGAAACATTTGCAAAATCAATGGATTTAAGGAAATAAACACCAGTAAAGAAGAAAATATGCAAAGATATTAAAAAAGATTTGTCCAAAACAGCATTTTGTTCTTTGAGATATTCCAAATCAGCAGTTCTTGATATGCCGTTTCGGCAGTTCTTAATCTTGAAAAACAGCCTGTTTGCGAGTAAAACATAAGAAAACACATAGTTTTTTGCTATTAAACCTAAAATTTAAGATATGCTGAAATGGAAGTTCTTGAATGTATTTCTCCATTGCTGTTGGTAAGACAACTTTTTCACTCTTATTGTCTGCATGTTTAATTCAACACCTCACACTAAATTTCCTCCAAAATACTCTGTTGCTACTTTCTTGTTATAGCAACGCTCGTCCTCAATACAGCGCTATGATTACCTCCGCAATTCCTCCAAGGGTTTATTCCTGCAAGGGTAAAGCGGAGGCTTCTTTTTATCTTTGAATGCAATTTTTGTGCAAGATTCAAGTTGAAATTCCTGCAAGGAGAAAGTGGGAAAATCCCACCCTGATTTGAGTGTCTTTTCACATCACCTCGTCAGCCTCCATACTAGTGCGCACTTTTTGGGAATTTGTGATTTTGCAAGGCTCGGAAAGTACCGAATTTACAGGGCTTTTCGAAGGTTTTAGGGTGACGAAGTAAGTGCAAATTTCATTCTCCGAAAAAATGCGTTTTTGCAAAAACTTCGTCAGCCTTAACATATGATTTTCCAACAAAAATACTCCCGGAAATTTTCGTTCCGAGAGTAACTTTTTTGCTCAATAGTACATTAACAAATTATCAAAACCAGTCGATAGGAATACTTGTTTTCTCTGGCATAATTTACCGCTTCCCATTCATATTTCTGCCAGTGAAAATGCTCCAGTATTTCCTTAAAATGAACATACCATCCGTCTGCTGAATTCCATTCATAAAACTGATAGAACTTCTTTTCTTCATCAGACAACTCTAAATATTCTTCTGCAGAAAGACATTCATATATATCGTCTATTTCACCGGTCTGATATAAGAACAAGGTGTTTTTTTGAACATACCCGCAGAACTCTTTTAATGATTTGTCTTCAGGAAAGCATGAACTCATAGCATTAGGTGTTACCGAAAATGCCACAAAATACTCTGAGTCCTTGAACATTTCCTTTATTTCGTCGGAAAGCTCCGCATGTTCAAGACGACTGCCTATCTCTTCGATTTTGTCTGCTGTTTCGTGAAAATAAGACCGAGAGCCATTCCAATAAGTTTCGCTTATCAATTCCTTGTTCTTCTCTATATTTTTGACTTTATTATTTATGCAAACCCATTTTCCGTCTACACATACATCAGTGTATATATAGTAACTACTTGACATATCATATCAACTCCTTTGTTTTAGCGGCGAGATAAAGAGGAATATTTGTAATATATCCGTCTTTTCTGTAACCTCTTTTTGAAAAGCGTATAGCACATTCCGGCTGATGTTCGGAAATATATTTTTTGAACGAAGGTGCAGATTTATCTTCTCCGCCCTTGGCTTCAATGGGGATGATTTCCGTTCCGTATTGGAGTAAATAGTCAATTTCTCTGCTATTATCCGAATAATAACGAGGTTCTATTTCAAACTGTCCTTTCAGCTGCTGTAAAACATAATTTTCCGTGAGCTGTCCCTTGAACTGATAATCGGTTTTCAAAAGAATAGCACTGTTATCAATGCCTGCCATATGCTTTAACAGTCCTGTATCAAACACGAACAATTTGAACTGATCCAGCTTATCAAACGCTGAAAGAGGGTGCTCAATCTTTGATACGTTGTACACACGGTTAAGCATTCCTGCCGATACAAGCCATTCTATAGCTTCCTCAAAATCTCTTGCCCTGCCGCCTTCGCGAACTGCACCGTACATAAATTTCTCGTTAGACTTTGCAAGCTGTGTAACTATACTTCGGAACACCATAAGTATACGACCGCTGTTTACTTTGCCATTGTGCTTTGAAAAGTCGTTTTCATATACTTCAATAAGTTCCTTTTGTATCTGTGATACTCTTGCCGGATCCTTGTACTTAATCCAAGACGACACACACTCAGGCATTCCACCGATGATAAGATAATAGTTATATGCTTCAAGAAGCTTTGTGTGGAAATAATCCTCTATAAGCCGTTCCTTTTTTATTCCTTTGTAATACTCAAAGAGCATCGGATCTGTGGCCTCAAGGAACTCGTCGAAGGTTAAAGGATTGATGTCAAGAAGATTTACCATACCTACAGGATACGACTTTGGCTTTGCAAGAAGTGTCCCGAGTAAGCTTCCAGCAGCCATAACATGATATTCGTTTGCTTTTTCCTTGAAATACTTAAGCGTATTGAGTGCTTCGGGACATTCCTGAATTTCGTCGAAAATCAAAAGCGTTTCTTCCGGCAGAATCTTTTGCCCTGCAATCATAGAGAGTAATTCAACAATACGATGCGGATTTTTGTTTGCTTCAAATATGGATTTCAGTTCATCCTCTTCATCAAAGTTGAGGTAAACAAAGCTTTTATAATATTTTTCACCGAATTCTTTCATAAGCCAGGTTTTACCAACCTGACGTGCACCGCGTATAACAAGCGGTTTGCGTTCTTCGTTGTTTTTCCATTCGATCAAGGCATTTATAGCATTACGTTTCATAAAAACATCATCCTTTCAATGTGGTCGAATATAGTATAACACATTTTTCTCAAAAAATCAATACGAGTTTTACACATTTTTCTGATTTTTAGAACGTGCTTTTTACACATTTTTTGTCAAGTGTTGTGCTGAATTACATCGTAATTGTGTGTAATATTCTAGTTAGACAATATATTTTGCTGAAAGTAAATGAACTTTTGAGAAGCTTTAAAATGAAAATAACGGCTATAAAAAAAGGTGCTTATCATCACTTAAGCGATTAAATGAAAATAACAGCTAAAAATTTGTGCTCTTATTTCAATTTTTGACTAAAAATTGAAATAATGATCGCCCTGATAAAGCTGTTATGCAATTTTAAGTACAGATAAGCATTATTGAATTTGGAAATTATACATAAATATTTGCACAGTACCCTTGGCAAATTACTTCTGTAGAAGTATAGTTAAAACAAAACTTTGCTTTTTACAAAATGCACTTTCAATGACTTTGTTTCTGTGATATAATATCTTAAAATTAATTTATAAAAACGAGGTTCGTTATGAGTTTAATAAATTTAGCAAGTGGTAAATCGTTGTGGCGTGGCTACGAATATTACACGGGCAAGCGTGTTTATATGAAAATGAAAAAGGGCGAAAATGAGTATACCGGAAAAGTTATTGGCAACGGACAAACATACGATGTTCACATTGATTTGGAGCATCCGAGAAAATCAAAATGCAACTGTCCTCACGCTGACGGAAAGCGAATTATATGCAAACATATGGTCGCTCTTTATTTTGATGCCTTTCCCGACGAGGCAGAGGCTTACATAAGAGAAGTCGAGGAATATGAGAGGGAGCAGGAAAAACTACAAAATGAGCTTGATGATAAAATCAGAAAATATCTGAACACAGCATCAAAGGAACAGTTGAAAGAAGCTTTATATAATCTTCTTTACGAATGCCCTGAGTGGTTGTTTGACAGATTTGTGTATGAATACATTGACTAAAAGTATTGTTTTGAAAATGACCAAAATTAACACCTTGTACATTGACATTCCGCCTCATTTATGATACAATAAACACAATCAGTAAGAAGCATTTTCTGCTGTAAAAAATCTCATATGTGGGAAGCGGTTTTACGTGGGAAATACGTGGGAAAAGAAATTTTGTGAAATTTCAAAACCCCTGTATTTACGGGCAAAATGGGTACTTTCTAATCAGATATTCGTGACGAAGCTCGTCACGGACGCGGTCTTGAAGGTTTACTTAAGAGATACTTCAAATAATAAACGAATAAATATCCACCCGCCATTGTAGTGAACCCCAAAGTTTAGACAAAAATTTAATATTAAATTGCGTGTGAATGAGTTCGGTATTGTGCCGGACTCATTCCTTTTAGTTTCATAGAAATTCTTTCATTGTTGTAGTAATGAATATATCCTTTCAATGCATGCTGATATTGCCAACCTTGATCAGAATGGAAAATCGGCGTTGCATCGTCAGGCAACTTTTCAAACAAACCATTCAACATTTCTCGCACTTGTTCCAGGTTAGGACTTAGTGAAATGGAGTAAGAAACTATCTCTCGGTTGAACAAATCCATCACCGGTGACAGATATACTTTCTCATCGCAGACCTTAAATTGAGTAACATCTGTTGTCAGCTTCTCAAAAGGCTTTTCTGCATAGAATTCTCGCTTTAAAAGATTATCGGCAACATTTCCTACCTCACCTTTGTATGAATGGTATTTATCGTTCTTGCGCTGTTTTCCTTTCAAGCCAAGACTGTTCATCAGCTTTAACACTGTTTTATGGTTGATTGAATAACCTTTATTACGCAAAACCATCAATATCCTGCGGTATCCGTATCTACCTTTGTTAGCATTGAATATATTCAGTATTTCTTGCTTTTCTTTCTCATACTTATCTGTGTTTTGTTCTTTCAGATAGTAATAGAAGGTACTGCGAGCTAAACCGGATAATTGCAGCAAGTCATTTAATGGATATCTTTGCCTTAATTCATTGACTATTGCTGCTTTTTCTTTTCCTCTTGCAACCTTTTCTGAACTAAGGCATCGAGTTTTTTTAAGTACTCTATCTCCATTCTAAGACGCTGGTTTTCTGCAATTAAATCTTCTTCGACTTTTTTATTAAGTTTAGGTGGACGCCCTTTTCTTGTTCCGCTTACCGTGCCAGATATGCCTCGTCTATCTTTCATCAGACCTTCGGCTCCTTCTTCTAAGAATATGCGTTCCCACCGTTGAACTGTTTTTACATAGTTTAAATCTTGTCCTCTGGAAATGTTCCAATACTTTCGTACCGTTTCCCTATAACCTAAATGGTGTTCTCGCATATCCATTATAACAGATATTTTGAATTCTGACGAGTAGGTTTTATAAATTTGTCCTTTTTTTGCCATAAAAATATGCACCTCCAAAAGTGTCTAACTTTTGGGGTGCATATCACATGCGGGTGGATATTTATTTATGCGTCCGGGCTACTTCCGAGCTTTTTGCAACTCTTCTGTGTTGACTTTGTTTAGTTAATAAAGTATAATATTTTCGTAATCTGTTGCGAAAAGCAGATATTACTTTGTTATAATAAATGAAAAGTAATACTTGTACAAGAATGATAAGAAAGCGATCGAGGTGAACACAGATGCCTTTCAGCATAATCAGAAACGATATAACAAAGCTTTCCTGCGATGCAATAGTTAATGCGGCAAATCCGCGTCTACTTGAAGGCGGAGGTGTTTGCGGAGCGATATTTGAAGCGGCAGGAAAAGAAGCGCTTTCAAAGGCTTGCGAGAAGATAGGCTTTTGCGACATCGGACAGGCTGTTATCACAAAGGGCTATGGGCTAAATGCAAGGTATATCATTCATACTGTCGGTCCCGTTTACGGTAAAGATCCGAAAGCCGAAGAGGAACAGCTTTATTGCTGCTATAAAAATTCTTTGATGCTTGCCCTTCGCAAAAGGCTTTCTTCCATTGCTTTTCCCGTCATATCCTCGGGGATATACCGCTATCCGAAAGCAGAGGCGATAAGTGTTGCCACCCGTGCGATAAAGGATTTTCTTGAAGAAAATGAAATGCAGGTGTATCTTGTGGTTTATGACAAGGATACCTTTAGCATAAGCGAAAAAATGTTTGCGGCGGTCGAAAGTTATATCGATGACCGAATGGTAAAACCGCAAAATATCAGAAGAAGGTCTGAAGAAGTCTTTCCTTGCGCGGCATCTGTTTTTATCACCGACGGTGTATGTGAAAGAAATGCAGTGCGGGAAGAGGCTTTTGATGCAAACGAGATTCGAGAGGCTCGCGAATTCTATGCAAAGTCTGCACCGCTGCAGAAAAGCGTTGCCTCAAAGCCACGATTGCTTTCCGAGCTTGTTGACAGAAAGGTCGAAACCTTTTCAGAGATGCTTTTGAGGCTTATCGATGAAAAGGGTATGACCGATGTTGAGGTATATAAGCGTGCTAACATTGACAGAAAGTTGTTTTCAAAAATCCGCAAGAAAGATTACACACCGAAGAAAACTACCGTTATTGCCCTTGCCATAAGTCTCAGGCTTAATATGGATGAAGCAAGAGATCTGCTTTGCCGTGCGGGCTTTGCTTTTTCGGAATGCAGTAAATTTGATATCATAATCGAATACTTTATCGAAAATCGAAATTATGACATATTCCAAATAAATGAAACCTTGTTCGCCTTTGACGAGCAGCTTTTGGGGGCATGAATTGTCATAATCAATGAGATATATCAAAAGGAGTATCGAATGAACAGAACAGGTTTTGACAAGCAGATCACAAAAATAGTTATTACCGGCGGCCCGTGCGCCGGCAAAACTACCGCTATGAGCAGGATTCAAAAGGAATTCGCAGAGCTTGGCTATTATGTGGTTTTTATTCCCGAAACAGCTACAGAGCTTATCACCGGCGGAATCTCTCCCGTGACTCTTGAAAGCAACTACGATTATCAGCTTTGTCAATTGAAGCTTCAGCTTGAAAAAGAAAAAATCTTTGCACAAGGCGCCAATAAACTGAACGGAAGCGACAAGATACTGATTATCTGTGACAGAGGTGCCATTGATAACAAAGCATATATGACACCCGAAGAGTTCGATCAGGCTTTGTGTGAGCTCGGACTCAACGAGACACAGCTTCGGGACGAATATGATGCCGTGTTCCATCTTGTGACTGCCGCAAAAGGAGCCGAAGAGTTTTACACCACGGCAAACAATTCGGCACGCACCGAAACTGTCGAAGAAGCGGCTGCAAAGGACGACAGACTTATTTCGGCATGGACGGGACATCCGCATTTCAGGGTGATAGATAATTCGAGCGGCTTTGAAGAAAAGCAGGCAAAGCTTGTGGCGGAGATAGCATCTTTTCTCGGTGAACCCGAGCCTTTGGAGGTGGAAAGAAAATTTCTCATAGAGTACCCGGATACAAAACTGCTTGAGAAAATTCCCACTTGCCGTCGGGTCGAGATAATCCAGACATATCTCAATACCGAGAATGGTGATGAGGTTCGGGTCCGTCAGAGGGGTGAAAACGGACATTATGTGTATTTTCTTACCACAAAGCGTAAGGTCACCGGAGTAAAAAGGGTTGAAATTGAAAGGCGACTGTCACAAAACGAATACCTATCTCTGCTGATGAATGCCGATACTTCCAAACGCCAGATCAGGAAAACAAGATATTGCCTCGCGTATGAGAATCAATATTTTGAGATAGATGTTTATCCGTTCTGGAACGATAAAGCAATTTTGGAGTTGGAGCTCGCTGATGAAAATTCGGAAATAGTTTTTCCCGGTTTTATAAAAGTGATAAAAGAAGTCACTGATGATGAAACCTATAAAAATGCATTTCTTGCTAAAATATAAAAATTCAAAAGATTGATGCAAGGAGAAATAGATGATCTATACAAAACTCACAAAGCTTGCAATGCGCATCGCTTTTGATGCCCACAAAGAGCAGACTGACAAAACAGGACTTCCGTATATTTATCATCCCATCCATCTTGCCGAACAGATGACGGATGAGGTGACTACCTGCGTTGCGCTTTTGCATGATGTCGTGGAAGACACCGATTTGACATTTGAAGACCTTGAGGCCTATGGCTTTCCGTCAGAGGTGATCGCAGCCATGAGACTTTTGACTCATGATGATGCTGTTCCTTATATGGATTATGTGAAAGAAATTGCAAAGAATCCTATTGCAAAGGCGGTAAAGCTTGCCGATCTTGTTCATAACAGCGATCTTTCGCGTCTTGATACAATTGACGAAAAAGCGTTGAAGCGTGCTGAAAAATATAAGCAAGCCATGGGAATACTTAAATAATATGTCGCTTTGAAAGCGACCCGACCTCTCTTTTTTGATGTTATAATTTAGACATCAAATGAAAGAGAGGTTTTTATTATGAACAAGAATCTTACAGAAATCGTTTACATCCTTGACAGAAGCGGCTCGATGTCGGGGCTTGAAAAGGACACAATCGGCGGCTACAACAGCTTTCTTGAAAAGCAGAAAAAAGAAGCAGGTGAGGCGGTGGTCACAACGGTGCTTTTTGATGATAGATATGACATGGTGCACGATCATGTCGATATAAGAAAAGTAAAGCCTCTGACCGGCAAAGTGTATTTTGCTCGCGGAATGACTGCTCTTATAGACGCCATCGGAAAAACGATAAATTATGTGGGCAACAGACACAAATATGCCCTTGACAGCGAAGTTCCTGCAAAAACGGTGGTTGTTATCACAACTGACGGCTATGAAAATGCCAGTCGTGAGTTTTCCGCCGAGAAGGTTAAAAGCATGATAGAGCATCAGAAGGAAAAATACGGATGGGAGTTTCTTTTTCTTGGCGCAAACATTGATGCCGTTGAAACTGCGAAAAACTTTGGTATAAGTCATGATCGTGCCGTTACATATCGTGCCGACGGGGAGGGAACTGCTCTTAATTTCGACACGGTAAGCAGCGCTGTGGCAAGCGTCAGAGCCTGCCGTCCGATGGCTGAAAACTGGAAAGACAGAATCGAAGAACATATGAGAAAAAATAAATGAAAACAAAAAAGATCAAGCGCGCTTTGTGCTTGATCTTTTTGCTTTTGTGTTTTTATGCCTTTCCGATCGATCCGAAAAGAGTCATTTTTCTGATCACAGCCTGTTTCATGGCGTTGACCTTTTCGTTTCTCATATCGAGGTATTCTGCGGTCGATGCTTTGACAGCTTCTTTTCCCGCAACACAAAGGTCGGTGAAAATGTTGATCTTTGCGATACCTCCCGCAATGGCGTTTCTGAAATCGTCATCTGAAAGTCCCGAACCGCTGTGAAGAACAAGGGGAGTGTCGGTTTTTGACCGAATCTCCTTCAGTCGTTCTATATCAAGCTTGGGTTTCGATTTGTAAACTCCGTGAGCGGTTCCTATGGCAATGGCAAGGGCGTCGACGCCTGTTGCTTCAAGGAAAGAAACTGCTTCATCAGGTGTGGTGTACATATCTGTTGCGTCGTTGTCACAGCTTTCGGTCTGACCTACATGACCGATCTCTCCTTCCACAGTGGCACCAAACGAATGGGCAATTTTTACAATCTGACGGGTGTCGGCGATGTTTGTGTCATAATCCCCTGCAGAGCCATCAAACATAACACTTGAAAAACCAAGCTTCAAGGCCTGCATACAACGGTCGAAGGTGAGCCCGTGGTCATAGTGCACTGCAACCGGGACCTTTGCTCTTTTTGCTGCCGCAATCATCGACGGCGCGATAAGATCAAGCTCTCCGTAGGGGAGAAGGACCTCTGCGGTGCCAATGATGACAGGAGAATTTGTTTCCTCGGCGGCATCAATGACCGCCTGGAGCATATCGCTGTCGGTGGTGTTGAAAAGACCTACGGCGTATTTGTTTTTTTGTGCGTTTTTAAGTATTTCGTTAAGATTTACAAGCATATTTTCAGTCCTCTATTCTCGGTTCTCTGACAAGGCGCTTGTCACAGAACTGGTCTGTTTCGTCGGTGCTTCTTGTGGAAAATTCGGAGATGACAGCGCCGTCCTCTCCAGCCTGGAACCAATGCCATGTTTCTGGCATGATAGTGTATTGCTCACCCAGATTGAGAATGATCTCGTGGAAAACGCTGACATCGGTTTCTGGAAGACGGCCGTGAATGTCTTCTTTTTTGCCATCACCCGTAACATAAAGATAAACCTTGCTGTAACGGCATCTGAAGGTTTCCTCTTTTCCTTCTCTGCCGTCTGTGGGCACGTGCTTGTGCTCAGGGCAGGTCTGATAGGGAAGGAGCACCATTTCCTTGGCGCAAACTCTTTCGGTGTTGATGTAAGTCAGAAGCTGAAGTCCGACTTTTTCTACGATGCCTATCTCAAAATCAACAACCTCGATGCGCTTTTTTTCATCTTCGTTCAGGATTATGCCCGCTTTTTCATAAAACTCAAGGGCTTTTTGCACCTGTCTTTCATATTCTGCTCTTTTCATGATCCTATCCTTTCAAATTCTTCACAGATTTTTTCAATTTCTTCTTTTGATCTCATGCCGTCCACCGAGTTTGCGGCAAAAAGATTGCAGGCCGCGGCAGCAGACGCAAATTCCAGTATCCTTTGATCTGAGAAACCGCAGTAAATGCCATATAGACAACCTGCACAGAAAGCATCTCCTGCACCGACACTGCCTTTTATCAGTTCCTTGGGGATGTTGAGGGATGCCACCTCGGTTATTTCGCCGATTTGTACATCGAGGATGAACGATATAAATTTCGAATGGATAATAACTTTTTCGCCAACACCGTTTTCAGCCATCGAACGCATGGCAAATTTTACATTTTCTTTGTTCAATGTACCATCGCTTCGATATGCGGGAAGATTGAAAATACCGCACGATTCGATTTCGTTCATGATCGCGTAGTCGCAATATTTCAGTGCGGGCAGTATCTTTGAAGCATAGTCGGCGCAACTGCTACTTACCACATCAACAGAGGTCTTGATGCCGTTTTTTTGTACATCGTGAAGAAAACGCGCCATGACTGTGCCGTATTTTTCATCTTTTTCGTCAAACTTGTCGAGAAGCAAAATATATCCGATATGAAGCATATCGCAATTCAGCGACGGAATATCGATATCGGCAGGGGAAAACAGAGCGTTTGCTCCTTTTTTGTGAAAAAAGGTTCGCTCGCCTGATGGCATACTCATGACATCACAGAAGCTTGTTTGCTCCTCGGATGAAAAGGAGATGCCCGAGGTGGTGATATTATGTTTCTGAAGCTGAGAAAGAATGTATCTTCCCTGGGAATCGTTGCCCAACATTCCGAGGACGCTGATAGGAATGGTGGAGTCGATCTTGGAAAGGTTTATTGATGTGTTTGGAGCACATCCTCCGACGGCATAGGAAATGTCCGAAATGTTTGTAAGCATTCCGATCTCGGGATACACCTCAATGTTTTTCACGATATCGGCTATGATGTTGCCTGCGATGGTGATGCCTTTGCGTTCGCCGAGCATGAGATAGTCGATTGACACACCGAAAAGAGCTGCAAGCTCGGGGAAAACAGAAATGTCGGGATAACCTCAGCCGCTTTCCCAGCGGCTGACGGCCTTGTTACTGACTCCAAGCTTTTCTGCAAGCTGATTTTGCGTGAGTTTGCACTTTTTTCTTAAAGCGGCAATGTTTTTGCCGATGCTTTGGGCGTCCATGGTTCCGCCTTGCTTGAAAAAATAATGATCTTAATACAATTTTAGTACATAAAAATACTGCTGTAAACCTAAGTCGGGAAGAATTTGCAAGAATTTATCTTTGTTTTTTGAAAAACATCCACGATTCGTGGATGTCAGACCACTGAAAAACCATATTTCAGAAGTGCCCATTGACATATTGCACAAAAAGCCTCCCTCGCAAGTGTGCAGACAAAAGCGGTTTGTCGGAGGGAGAGACAAATCACATATGAGAACGCAGGGGGGCGAATCTCTCCCTGTAGGGGACGATGCCCACATCGTCCCGCAAAACAAGTTATAAATGTATTTCTGAACGGGACGATGTAGGCATCGTCCCCTACAGGGAGAGATTCGCCCCCCTGCGTTCTCATATGTGA
>JAZSFD010000076.1:0-3382 GCA_045532035.1 Eubacteriales bacterium
TGATTAGACTTCTGTTTTGCCGATATCAGAAACCTTGTTTTGGATCAGCCGCCCTTTCAGGCAATGGAGGTATTATGACACTCCCTGTTTGTGCATATTGCTAACAGCAATTATTGTAATACACTTTGTCAGCAAGCTCAGTCCCATGAAAATGGGACTGTTTTCATCAAAAGCTTATAGAAAAGCCTGCTTTTATATTCATCATGGCAATACATGCAACGCCAAAAAGTATTCCGATCTTCTGCTTGACCGTGAGCTGATCTTTGAAAAGAACGATACCGATAAGGCTCATACCCAATGACTGAAGGCCGTAATATGTCGGGAACATAAACGAGCCGTCAATCAGCTTGTTTCCCATCATATAAAGCTTCTGGAATATTGCGATGACTACACCGACAGCCATGGCGTAAAACGCCACATTTTTTGAAAACCAGAAGGTGCTCTTTTCCTTTTCGCCGGTATGCGAACAAAAGAGATATATAAACAGCGCCAGAACTGACGAAAAGATATATATGAAAACAAGATATGTATTATCGGAATTTGGGACTGTTTTTGCGGTTTCGGTCTGATAAAAAAGCTTTTGAATACAGCTTCCCGCTCCGTTGACAAGAAGGCAGGTAACAGTGAGTATCAGCCATTTTTTATTTGCCTTCTGTTCACCTTCGGTTCTGTTGACACTGAGTAACATCGACACGATAAGAAATATAATTCCAACCATCTGGGTGAAGAAAAGCTTGTCGCCCAACGCAAGGACACTCAAAGCCGTGGGGATAAGTACACTGAAATTGATAACAAGGACTGTCAGCGAAACAGGACCTATCGTGAGTGCTACTGTGTAAAGTACCTGAAACGCTGTGTTCGTCAAGCTGTTCACCGCCGCCATTCCTATGGTCGTTCCATTAGGAACTGCAAGCGGCAAAGCAATGGCAAGAGAGATTGCCACACTTGCAAAAAACATCATGTTATATAAAATGCTGTCCTGAGTGTTGTGGATATATTTCCGACTGCATCTGCCTTGTATCGTAACCTTCAAGCAACCAAAGGATGTTACGATAACAAGAAATAACAGCTGAATGATTCCGTTTGAACTTATGATCTGTTCTATTTTTTCCAAAACTATTCCTCTTTTCGCGGCACCGGTTTTTGAAACAAATCTCCGCCTCGGATATTTTATCACACAAAAATGTCAAAGTCAACAACAATGCGTTTTTTATGACAAAAATAACAAACACTTCTTGTGCGGCATATACTGACATCAGAACGCCATCAGGCGTTTGTTTTTTAAGACAAGGAGACAACATTTTGATGAACAATCAACATAACGGTGAAAACACACTTTCCGGAACCAAAACCGAAAAAAATCTGATGGCGGCAGCCGCAGGTGAATCCAAGGCTCACACAAAATATGAGCTTTTTTCGGGCGCCGCCTATGAGGAGGGTTATGCCACTGTCGGCGACAGCCTTTGGGATCTTTCTCATCAGGAAAAAGAGCACGCCGAAATATGGTATGATCTTCTCGGTCAGGTAAAAGGCACCGAGGCAAATATGGAAGAAGCAATTGCCGGCGAAAGCTATGAGTCAGATTCGATGTATCCTGAATTCGCACGGATCGCCGAAGAGGAGGGCTTTGATGAGATTGCCGAAAAATTCCGCATGGTAGGCAGTATTGAGAACAACCACAAGGATATTCTCAAAAATCTTCTCACCGAGCTTCGTGACGGCACCCTTTATGCCGGCGCTCCCGAAAATGCTCAGTGGTTCTGCACTAACTGCGGATATGTTTCGCAAGGCTCTGCCGCCCCCGAATACTGTCCCGTCTGCGGATATCCCGTGGGATATTATATCAGATACGACAGAGACTGAAAACCTAAAAATAAAAAGGAGAGACCATATACCGCGGTCTCTCCTGTTTTTCAGTTATAATTGGGAAGATATGCCCCAAGCTTTTTGAGTTCTTGTGCAAGGTCAGAAAATCTGACATTTCTTGTTTCGCCCGAATCACTTGCAAGCGCAGCCGCGGCTCCTGCCGCCTGACCTGCAATAAAGCAACCCGGCATGACGCGAATGGAAGCCTGCATCTTGCGGTCAACTCCCATACATCTTCCTGCCACAAGCATATTCGAAAAAGATTTCACGATCATCGAGCGATAAGGGATTCCGTAGGACTCACCTTTTTTGTATTTGAGATCCTGCTCATACTCTTTCAGAAATCTGTCATACTCGTTTTTGTCGGTGTTTTTGACATGGATGTCAACAGGATAACAGTATCTTCCGATCTCATCATCAAAAACGGCACGCTTGACAAAATCGTCAACACAAAGGGTATAGTCACAGGTGACTCTGCGCGATTCGCGCACACCGGGTATGGCTGCTGTGGTGGTGAGCACCATGTTTTCATAGCCTGTGAAATATTCTTTGAAGTATCTTTCATATTCGAGCATCGATTTTCTTCCCCAGATCATGCCCTCTGTCAGCGAGCGCTCATCTGTGGGATCGATACCAAAAAGATGACCGATGTTGCCGCCGTCAACACCTGAGGTTCTTCTGAAAAAGCCGGGCAAATGTCTGTCCTCATAGGTGAGAACGCCGTCAGCAAAGGCTTTTTCGATATGAGCATTGGGACCGATGTGCTGAACTCTGTCCCAATCGATCTTTGTCCACTGGCTGCAAAGAGTTCCGGGCATTACCTCGCCGTCATTATTTTCTCCCATCTCAAATTCACCGCCACCCATGGCACAAAGATCTCCGTCGCCTGTGCAGTCAACATATATCTTGGCTTTGACAGCAAACATTCCCGATTTTGCGTGCACACCACATAATCCACATGACCGTCGTTCACGACCACATCGCATACGGTGGTGAAAAACGAAAAATCAACTCCTGCCTGAATCATGATTCTGTCATACTCGCGCTTGAGCTCCTCTGCGTCGATGCTTGTCCAATAGGTGTTGAGCGGAATATGCTTCGAAATGTTCTTGCGAATTTCAAAGCCGATGCCCGATGCAAGCACATTCACACCATCATCAAAAGGCGCAAGAGCAGGAACCATGCCCGATGTTCCAAGACCTCCCAAAGCACCTGTTGCCTCAGCAAGAAAAACCTTTTTCCCCTGACGCGCCGCGGCAACTGCGGCGGTCACTCCAGCGGCACCTCCGCCTGCGACAAAAACATCTACATTATATTTTTCCTTAAGCTGTTTTGTATAGATCATTTCTTTTTCCTCCAAAAGATTCAACTGTATACAGTTTACAGCATTAAAACAGATATGTCAACAAAAGTGACGAGGTTTCATAATGTGAAATTTCGTTGTACAAAAAACCGTCTTCCTGTATTCGGAAGACGGTTTCGCATTTATTATTACTTGTTGGAGTTATATGTGCTC
>JAZSFD010000095.1:0-5347 GCA_045532035.1 Eubacteriales bacterium
AGGAATATGGTGGTTAATCGCTGTTGACCATCGATGATTTCCCAGACCCCATGTTCTTTGATGTCATCGTTATATTCATCCTTAAAAATGGATTTCAACTTTTCCTCGTCTGTAATTGAACGTGCAATAATTGGTTGAAGACAGTAGAACTGGTCTTGCTTCTTTTTTTCCCCTTCATTTGCAAAGTCATTCGCGAAGCACAGAAGGTCTCGAAGCAAATCTCCAACTTGCTTTACAGTCCAACGATAACCTCTTTGATAGGAAGGAATATAGAAGTATCTTCCATCTAGTAGTTCGCCAATTGCATATTGATATATTGAGTTGTCCATATGTAACTTGTATTAATCTGGCTCGATAATTTACTTCCCGATGCAGAAAATGAATTTTCAAGCGTAACAACCTAACAATCAAATATATAGGATATGGAATCGGAAGTATCAGTCACAGAATAGTCACAAATGTAAACGGAAGTGTTTACATTGGAAACAGGGGAACGCATGGCGTGACTGATCCAACCGAGGGACAAATGTAGTGAAAAGGATTCGGAAATCAAAACGAATAACCGAATGTAACTCCGACACCAACATAAGGCTGGCCACCTGCAGGAGTCCACCCGTAACCGACCTGCGGACCGACGGTGAAGTTCCAACGCTTCTGCCTCGTCACCGTCTTCTCCGTCGTGATGTACTGCGTCTGCCGGTAAATGTCGATATCGAGCAGGTTTGCCTTGTAACCCTCGATGACCGCCTTGTAGTCCTCCGTCTCATAGACCTTCGTCTCGATCGGTACCTCAACCGGAATGCTATCCGGAGGCGGAGCCTTAACGCCGGAGGTATCTGGCACGACCTTCGTGAGCCAGCAGGTGTCGATGCGGCTGTTGTCGATGATCTCCGGAACTGGGACGGGCTTCTCTACGGTGTCGCGTATGGTCACGGTGTCCCTGACCTCGGAGACTTCCGGTTTATCTATATACTTACTGCCGGTGAAGCACCCTAACAAAAAGACTATCAGGGATATAGCTATGCAGATACATATTTTCGTGTAGTTATTCAACATATTTTCAGCCTGTTTTTCAAAAATCCCTACCGCCTTCAAGTGGTTGGCAGATAGGGATTTATGTTACTTCATCTTATTTATGAATTTAAGTGTACCGCGAATGTGGGTCTGAATGATTGCCTCCTTGCCCTCCTCGGAGAGTATATAGCGGACATCCTCTCGATTATCCTGAAAGAAGTTCTCGGACAGCACGGCCACGCAGCGCGTATGCAGCAGGATGTGGAAGTTATCCTCCCAGTCTGGCTCCTTGTTGCCGTTGTACTTCCGGAGCTTCCGGTCCGGCATGACCTCCGCAGCCGCCTCATACAGGCACTTCGCAAGGTCATCCGAGCCTGTCACTCCCTTCGTGGTATAGCAGCTCCAGCCGTTGGCGGAACGCCACTCAAGCGTATTGCCCGAAGCGTTCAGGTGGATAGACAGCAGGATGACATTCCCCTTGCCGTACCTGTCACAGTAGGCGTTCGCCCTCTGTGCCCTCTTCTTGAGAGCGACATCGTCCTCCTCCGGCACAAGCTCGAAGCTGTCATATCCGGCGTTCCGGAAACCGGCCACAAGCCTTGCAGCCATTTCACGCGCCCAAGCGTACTCACGCACAAGCCCCTCCGGAGACCGCTTGCCTGGGGTGTCCTTTCCGTGACCCGCATCTACAAGAATGATCGGCAGTCTCATTTCTCGTCCCTCCGCTTCACTACATCCGTAAGCAGCTCGACAAGCTCCTCTCGGCTGATCATCTTCGACATTATCTCGTTAGCCTTCTGCATTTCGCCCCTTATCTTCTGGTCGGCTTTCTCACGGACGCTGATTCCCTCGACGACAAGCAGGTATATCCCGAGCAGAAGCGTCACGACCGGAATGCCGTGTATCACCTCAAGATGGAAAAGCTCCAGCAGGTGGCTCAAATGAATGAGCAAGTCCACGCCAGCAGCTATGAGCATGCCGCCCTCGTACATGATGAACTTGTTGAGAGTGCGTTTCAGACCATAGCTGCTCCTGACCTCGTGTCTCTGCTTTGCCTTCATGAGACCGCTGATAAGGTCGATGATCATTGCGAACAGGACCACGACCATTGACAGAACGACAATCCCTATCATCGCATCTGTACCTTTCAAGAGTTCTAACATAACTATCGGAAAATGAGCCATAGCACGGCGATTAACAATCCAACGACAATCCCGACAATGTCGCAAATGAGGTCGCGCCATTCGGGCGTACCTTTACGGCTTATGAGGTCGTAAAGTTCTTTGAGAGTACCTATGACTATCGCGATAATCACAGCAGCCCAGAGGGGCAGGAAAGCCCCAAAAACAAGGATGATCATGGAGCATACAAGGAGGTGCAGCAGCCCGTCAGTTGAAACCCAGCTGAAAGCGCGTTTCAGGAAGTCGATAAACTTTCTCATACCAAGCCCTCCATTGCTCTCATGCCCTCAGCCTCCGCAGCCTCTCTCTCGAGCCTCTCCTGCTCACGCAACTCGACGAGGGTCTTCTTGTTTTCATTGTACCTGGCGTATGCCTCGGAATACTCCTTGAACTCCTCCGGATAGTCCACGCTGAAGACCTTGCCGGTCTTTCCGCAGTGATTCTGTCTTTCGTCGCTCTTGGCCATTACAGCTCGGAGCTCGTTCTGCTCAATCTCAAGCTGCTTGATTCTGTTTGTTGTTTCCATAATACTGTGTGTTTAGAATGTTTGTGATCTGTCTGTGTCTCCTCCTGATCTTACGCTTCCGTATCTCCCTGTCCTTGTACTTGCGGACGATTGTCGCTTTCAGCAGGTCATCGGAGAAATACAGATAACCGTCCCAGTACTGCATGATCTGGTCGGATATCCGCTTGCGTATGTTGTAGGACGCAAAGTGTTTCATCAGCCCGAAATAGGAGTTGATTATCGAAACGAATTTCTCAAGGTGACGCATCTTGCTGAAATGCCCCGAGGCATAGACCGTGTTGTAATAGTGGACCTTGCACTCGAGCTTTGCGACGGTGCGGTTGCCGATATACATTCTCCCGAACTTGGCCACGCCTCCGAGCATCTTGATTCCGTGCTGGTACGGCTGTTCATGGTACTTGTGAGGGTGCATCCTCAGACCATGCTCCGCGATTTTCAGGCGGGTATGGAAGACAATCCGGTGCAGGTTGTCCTTGTCTCTCGATCCCAAGAAGAAGTCATCGACATAGTCCACGACCTTGACATCAGAGAACTGGAGAATGAACTTCACGATAGGTGCATTGACGAAGTTCGCATCTGTCTGGCTCCAGAGGTTCCCGATAGCCAGACAGAGGAACCAGTCGAGGTTGAACGCGCTCTTGCTCGGCGCGAGATCAGCCCATTCGCATATAGGTGTCTTCCTGATACAGTGTTCGGTCGGCAGGTTGAATGTGGTTATCCTCATGAGGTACAGGACCATGTCTTTGTCCGGCTCGTGGTAGTTCTCCATGACGAGCTCCACAAGAGCATCATAGAGCTTCCTCTTGTCTATCGACATGAAGAACGAGGCTATGTCGAACTTCGCGACGGTGCAGTCCTGAGTATATCCACGAGAGAGCCTGTATATAGCATCACGGACTGCCATGAGAGCCGCGAGGTTTCCCTTGCCGACCCTGCATGAATACATTTCGTCCGGTATGCTTCCGCATCGGTTGAACAGGGGCTCAATCCTCATGACGAGCCAAGTCTGTATGACGCGGTCAGGAAAGTCAGCCGCTATGGCTTCCCTCAAGCATGGATATTTCAGCAGGAAGATAATGGACTTACCAGGCACATACTCGCAATAGTATGCGGCTCTGGCCAAGCGTAAGAGATTGTCCGCCTCGTTGATTCGGAAGCGGAGAGCGTTAGGAGTGTTGCGTTTGTTCTTATAGCAAACGCGAAGCGCGATACGCAAAGAGAGATAGAACTCCTCAAAGGTGTAGCAATTATCTCGAAAATCAGTGACGGGGCGCACGGAGTTACTGTTGTACTTGTTGTTGTTGTTCAGTTCACCGTTGTTGCCGTTGAAGATGAAGGCGTTGTTGCTACTGTACTCGCCAGATTTCGTTTCTGCAGACATAACTATAAATGATAGTGAAACGACCTTTTCAAAATAATCTTATAGGCTCTCTGCCGACTCCCTGTAGGAACCGGCACTCTCACCAGCGCGTTGAAAATACTTTCGCCACCTCTTGCCGTGACCTCGTATCTCTCCGATATGCGTATCGCAAATCGCCTTTTGCTCTATTGACATCAAGCCCAGCTCAAGAGCAAGGCTCGTCAGGTCATCGATAATATCCACCTCCGTAAGACAATCGGTGACATACTCTGCAGCTTTCGTCTTGTTCATCTGATTGTTTGCCTTGACGATCAAAGCCCTCATTTTATTTGTGGCTTTGATGATGTCGTCGCCGACGATGAATTTATATGCCCTGTCGAAGTTCTTCACCACGCAACAGAGATAGACGGAGAACGGAAACGCCTCCTTGTAGATGTCAAGCTGCTCGAGCTTATTCTGATTCTTTGCCATAGTTGTCTTTGGGGTAAGGCGCTCCGTGACTCTGGAGAGCACACGGAGCTAAACGAAAAACGATTTAACGGTTTATAAAGCAGTGACGGGGCGCACGGCGTGACTGCTGTACTCGGTGCTGTTGATCAGCCCACCGTGGCCGCCGTTGAAGATGAAGGCGTCGATGCTACTGTACTCGCCAATAGTCCAAGGATAGTAACCATGTCCGTAGCAGGTCGGATATCCCATTTTGACGAGGGTGTCATTTACGAGGTCTTCCTTTGTGTCAGCCGCGTTGAGCCTTCGGGTGTTAATCATGTGGTACATTTCCACAGGAGACGGCAAGTGCCAAGCTCCAGCTTCAAGCCCCGTCGTGAATCCCTCAACCGACACGCCGTAAGTGTGAGCCCTGTGAGCCGCCGGATAGCGAGGCTCCTGTGCCCCTCTTACGATTGTGCCGAGGCGTGCAGCAAGCAACTCGGTGTGCTCCTTTCCGTCGCGAAGCATTGTGCCGTAATTGGACGGGAATTGCGCCATATGCTCACCGTCAAGGTAGTCCTGATATGTAGCATATTTCGCACGGAGATCGGCGCAGAAATCGAGGTTTTCAAACGAATCCTTATTGACGATTGTAGAAGATCCCAGAGGAATGTTCGATGTAGGGACTGTGCCGTTCACCGAATAATACTCCACGAACTTCGCCAAGTGGAAGCCAGCAAAGTATGAGTTTGCGCCGTTCTTTCTGCGGACATACTCCGTCGTGCCGATATAGGCGTATGTGGTCTGATAGTCCACATCATCCTGAGCCGCAAGAAC
>JAZSFD010000057.1:0-5648 GCA_045532035.1 Eubacteriales bacterium
TTTCAAAAGCTTGCAGTTTCCAAAGGCGGCGCCTTTGGTCGCTCTCCGCAGAGAGCGAAACACCTTTTTGCGTTCACAAGGCGCAGGAGGAGTGAATTGCACGAAGTGCAAGAGAGGAACCCTCGCCGGGGGTTCCCCTTGCTTTTTCCGCACTCTTTGCTCTTACATATCGTTTCTTGTGATATCCTCAAAGCTTTCGCGGCGGACAGCCACATAATCCTCGTTTCCGTTCACCATGACTGTGGGAAGACGGGGGATGCGGTTGTAGTTTGAAGCCATGGAGTAGTTATATGCTCCCGTTGTGAGAACTGCCACGATATCGCCGCGGCAAACGCTTGAGGGAAGATATACATTTTCCTGAAGGATATCGCCGCTTTCACAGCATCTGCCCACGACAGAGCAAAGGAAATCGCTCTTTTCGTTCATTTTGTTGGCAAGAAGAACGGTGTAGGACGACTGATAGAGGGCATATCTCGGATTATCGGGCATACCGCCGTCAACCGAGACATAATTCTTGTATTCGGGAATCCTCTTGACAGAGCCGGCTGTGTAAAGGGTAAGTCCTGCGTCGGCGACAATGCTTCTGCCCGGCTCCATGCGGATGGCAGGAAGAGTGATGCCGAGCTTTTTGCAAAGCTTTTTAAGAGTTTCCGCCACAAGCTTTATGTTTTCGGCAATGTCTATGACGGGGTCTTTTTCGGTATAGCGCACGCCGTAGCCTCCGCCGAGATTGAGCTGTTTTGTGTCAAAAGAATACTTGTTTTTCATGTCGGCGACAAACGAAAGCATGATTTCTGCCGCCGCAAGATAGACCTCCGAATCAAACACCTGCGAGCCCACATGACAATGGAAGCCGCAAAGCGTTACATTTTCCTTCGAAAGGGCGATCTTTGTGACTCTTTCAGCCTCGCCGGTGACGATGGCAGAGCCGAATTTTGAATCGACCTTTCCTGTTGCCACCGCTTCATAGGTGTGTGGATCGATGCCAGGGGTGAGTCTTATGAGGATTTTCTGGACGATGCCTTTTTCGCGGGCAAAACGGTCAATGGCGCAGATTTCTTCCTCGTTGTCTGCCACAAAATAACCGATGCCGCAGTCTATGGCATAGCTGATGTCGGCATCTGTCTTGTTGTTGCTGTGGAAATAGGCTTTTTCAAGGGGGAAGCCTGCCGACTTTGCAGTATACAGCTCGCCCGACGAAACCACATCGGTTCCCATTCCTTCTGACGCTACGATGCGATAGATTTGTTTGAAGGAATTTGCCTTGCTGGCGTAAAGGGGAAGCGCGTCATCGCCGAAATATTTTTTCATGCTTTCGACATACACCCTGCAATTATGACGGAGTCTTCTCTCATCCATGAGATAGAGAGGCGAACCGTATTTTTTTATCATTTCGACGGTGTTAGCGCCGCCGAAAAGGAGTATTCCGTCGGAGTTTACCGAAAGATTTTCACATATCATTTCAAATAGTCCTTACTTTACTATATCTTTCATGGCATAAAGTCCCGCGGGCTTTCCGATAAGGAAATCTGCCGCGGCAATGGCACCCTCGGCAAAGAGAGCTCTGGTGTGCGCCTCATGCTTTAAGGTTATGGTCTGAGTGTCGGTGCCGATGATGACCTCGTGCTCGCCGACGATATTGCCCATGCGGATGGCGTGGATGCCGATCTCGCTCTTCTCACGCTTGCGCTGACCGCCTCTGCCGAAAACATAATATGCACCCTTGCGTACCGCGCTTATGGCATCGGCAAGCATGAGAGCAGTTCCCGACGGAGCGTTAAGCTTTCTGTTGTGGTGCTTTTCAATGATTTCGATATCTGCCTCGGGCATGGTCTTTGCCGCGGTTTTTGCAAGCTCGCAAAGAAGTGCCACACCTAACGACATATTTGCCGAGAAGAACACGGGAATATGCTCGGAGGCACGGCGGATCATTTCGATCTCGCGCTCATCGTGTCCTGTGGTGGCAACGATAACCGGAAGCTTTTCGGCAACACAGAAGCTGAGAAGACTTTCGGTGACCGAATGATGTGAAAAGTCGATGACACAGTCAGCCTTCACGCCTGACGCCTCCGAAAAGGTGGAAAAGCATTCAAACTCGAAGGTTTTGCCTTGCGCCATCTGATCGATGCCACAGACGATCTGCGCCCCGCGAAGACCTTCGGATGCAAGGCGTATAACCTCAGACCCCATTCTTCCGCAGGCGCCGTTTATGATTATTTTCATTTAACTGATCCTTTCGGGTAAAAAGTTTATGCGAGCTTGATTCCTGCCTGCTTCATGAGCTCGATGAGCTTCTTTTCGTTCTTTTCTTCCATAGGAGTGAGAGGCAGACGGATGATGTTTTCGCCAAAGCCCATGGCAGCCATTGCCGCCTTTACGGGAATGGGATTTACCTCGCAGAAGAGGGTGTCGATGAGCTCAAGGTATTCAAGCTGCATATCAAGGCTCTTCTGAACATCTCCGCGAATAAACGCTTTGCACATTTCGGATGTCTCACGGGGGAGAAGGTTGGAGAGCACCGAGATGACGCCCTTGCCGCCCAATGACATGACAGGTACGATCTGGTCGTCGTTGCCCGAATAGATGTCGAGCTTTCCTCTTGTAAGCTGTGCGATTTTTGCGATCTGAGAAATGTTTCCGCTGGCTTCCTTGATGGCAACGATGTTTTCGTGCTCGGCAAGGACTGCGCAGGTTTCGGGAGTGATGTTGCATCCCGTACGGGAGGGAACATTATAAAGAATTATAGGCTTTGTGCTGGCATCAGCGACGGCGTTGAAGGATTTGATGAGACCGCCCTGGGTTGCCTTGTTGTAATAAGGTGTAACGACGAGCATGGCGTCAGCTCCGATGTCGCAGGCAAATTTTGTGAGATCGACAGCATAAGCAATGTCGTTCGAGCCTGTACCGGCAATGACGGGAACTCTGCCCGCAACCTTTCTGACTGTGAAATCGAGAAGCTCTCTGTGCTCGGTGTCCGAAAGGGTGGGACCTTCGCCCGTGGTGCCTGCGGCGACGATGGCGTCGATACCATTTTCGATCTGCCATTCGATGAGTTTTTCATAGGTGGCATAGTCAATGCCTGTGTTTGTCATAGGTGTGACGATGGCTGTTGCAGCTCCGGTGAAAACCGTGTTTTTCATGGGGAAACCTCCGTAAATTAAAAAAGATAGCTGCGTACAGCTATCCCAAAAAGTCAAAAGTGCAAAAGACAACAAAGCCTTTTGAAAATACGCGATCTTTTGGATAGCTCTCCGCATTTCTGCGACAACAGGCGGAATATTGTTTCCGACTGCCAGTCCGGTGCTTTGCCCTGCACCGACTTCGGCATCTGCCCCTTTTGACCTTTTCGCTTTTTGGCAAAAGCATCGGAAAAAGTCTACTCTTGACATAATGCGCCTCTATCGACAGAAACATTATAATATACTCTTTCCCGTTTGTCAACTTATTTTTCACAAAATACGCTGTTTTAAGGCATATTTTTACTCTTTGGCAACAATTTTTGCGAATATATCAAAAAACTCTTTACAAAACGTAACATATGGTGTATAATAAACAAGTAAATATTCCAAGGGGCATTAGCGCAGTTGGGAGCGCACAACACTGGCAGTGTTGGGGTCATCGGTTCAAGTCCGTTATGCTCCACCAGAAAAAGACAGATTTCAACGAAATCTGTCTTTTTTTCAGCTAAATTCGCCGACGGCGAGCTATATGTGTTAACGCACGCTAAATTGCTTAGTAGCCAAATTGCCCTTCGGGCGGCTATAAGGCGAATTTAATTTAGCTGTTTGAAAAAACAATTTAGCTATTGCGAAGCAATAATTTCGCTTTGCAACTTGTTGCAAAATTCAGCTAAAATTTATGTAATCTTAATCGTTCGGCTCTCCCAACAAAAAGGACCTTTTGGTCCTTTTTTGTTTATCCAAGCCACAAAAGTGTACTTTTTATCTCACTTATGTTTCGTTGTAACCATTATTTTAAGGAAACGAATGATGGAAGCGTTCCGTATGTGTATCCTCATTTTCACATTTTTTCATTGCCGTTAATATTCAAGAAACAGTTTCGTACTATACTTATTATAGTAATCGTTGCTCGGTTGCGAAAAGGATGTGATAAAACTGAAAAAAACGAAAAAAGAAAAGAATATGACCAAAGAGATCGGCGTTTCCGCAAACGCAAAGGAAAAGGAGTCTGTTGTGCCTGAAAGCGTTGCTTCTTCCGATGCTGTCGGACTGCCGCTTGCCGAAGCGGCGCAGTCTTCCGAGGAAAAGAAAAGCTTCCGCGGCAGGATGACTATCGAATTTAATCGCCACACTGTTCCTTATGTGCTTGCCATTATTGCCTTTGCTATCGTGCTTTATTGGTCGCTCAGCCATACAAAAAGTCTCAATGCCGCCATATCGTGGGTATATAAGCTTTTCACCCCCGTCATCACGGGCGGCTGCATTGCCTTTATTCTGAATGTGCCGATGCACGGGCTTGAAAGGATATGGAAGAAGCTCTTTGCCCAAAAAGGCGGAAAGCTTGCGGATAGATTTCGTCGCCCTGTATGTCTGATATTAAGTATTCTGCTTGTTGTCGGCATACTTTTTGCAGTGGTCTTTATGATCCTTCCCGAATTTACAAGCTCGCTGAAATCGCTTATCAATTCAATTCCGCGCCTTGCATCAAATCTTGAGGGCTGGTGGGACGGTATTCTTGATTTTGCCTATGAATACGGCGCGGTACTCCCTGACCTTACCGTCGATACCGATAAGCTGATGGAAATGGCGCTGTCGCTCTTTAATTCACTTTTCGGCACGGGCAACAGTCTTTTCAATCAGACCATCAATTTCACGGGCACTATTATTTCGGGTGTTGCAAGCTTTTTTGTTGCTTTCATTTTTGCGATATATCTTCTTGCGGAAAAAGAAAAGCTTGAGGCAAACTCCAAGAGAGTCCTTTATGCATACATTTCCGAAAAGAAAGCCGACAGGATCGTCGCGCTTGCTTCCATGACCAACAAGACCTTTTTCAGCTTTGTCACCGGACAGCTGACAGAGGCGATGATACTTGGCATCCTTTGTTTTATCGGAATGCAGATCTTCTCGTTCCCTTATCCGATAGTTGTATCGGTGCTGGTGGGTGTTACGGCGCTTATTCCTCTTTTCGGTGCCTTTATCGGAACGGCCATCGGAGCCTTTCTCATTCTGCTGATAAATCCCGTTAAAGCTTTGTGGTTTGTGGTTTTCATCATCATTCTCCAACAGCTTGAGGGCAATCTCATATATCCAAAGGTTGTGGGCAAATCTGTCGGACTTCCGGGTCTTTGGGTGCTTCTCAGCGTGACGGTGTTCGGAAGAGCCTTCGGTATGCTTGCAATGCTTATCTCGGTTCCGCTTTGTGCTGTTGTCTACAATGTTTTCCGCACAGCGGTTGCAGACAGGATTGCAAAAAGAAAGATTTCAAAAGAAAAATTTCGGTCATTCAGAGAAAGAGAAAACAAGGGTTGATTCTTTCCGGCTTTTTGAACGAAAAACATTGAAATTGGTCGGGATATATGTTACTATATAATATATTTGCACGGAAATATAAATCGGCTCTGTAAAGTTAAAATGAAAGAAAAGTATAATGGTTTCAAAGAAATACTCTGATTTTCGAAGAAAAAGTTG
>JAZSFD010000151.1:0-8432 GCA_045532035.1 Eubacteriales bacterium
TTCTTTTTTCTCATTCTCATGGACTTGTCCTTTCAGAAAACGAAAAACCGTTTTCGTTTTTTCTTTTGAAATGAATATTTGCCGCAGGTTCGGACAAACTATTTTCGGACACGGCGCGAATATGTGTCGTATTCCGAAAAAACGTATTTTTATTTTTAAGAGGTAAATGATATGCTTGACAGAATAGCGCTTGTTCTGACAATTGTCGGTGCGCTTAACTGGGGCGGCATCGGCCTTTTCGGCTTTGACACCGTCGCATGGATATTCGGCGGGCAGGATGCGCTTTTCAGCCGCCTTGTCTATTCGCTGGTGGCGCTTGCGGGCATCTGGTGCATCTCGCTCCTTTTCCGCAGCCGCGAAGTTCTTGACGATCGTATTGACTGACGTTCTTGAACAGCACTTTCACCGACGCAGAAAGCTCTGTGTCGGTGAATTTTTTCAGTGTACGAATTTTTGTCTGACAAATGCCGAGAAGGGCTTTACACTCTGATTGTAAAGATTCGAAAATCTGACATTCTTTTCCATGATCGATTGCAAAAGGTCATAGGACACCATCGAAAAGTCAGCCATTCCCTCGCCAAAAGCATAGGCGACATCATAAACAGCACCATCTATGGCATCTCTCATGGCAAGAACAGACGCGTTGTCACGCAGATAATAGTATGTCCAGGAAAGGTCAACTATATCTGTTCCGTAGGAGCTTTCATATGCATATATGGCATCAAGCACCTTTCCCGAAAGACCCGAGTCGGAAACACCATACGGCACAGCATATCCGCAGACCGACGAATCAACCCACGAATAATACTTTTCCTGCACCGCAAAGCGCTTGGGTATAGGAAGGATTCCCCATTCCACGGGACTGTAAGCAAGGGTGGACGCCAGCGACAGCTTTTCGCAGAAAAAGGCAAGTCTTCCGTCATTAAAAGCATCAAGTGCCACAGCTCCGGGATCGGAGTCGGGGTATTTTGCCTTGTGCGCCACACAAATGTTGCGGATGACAGCTACATAATCATCATCTTCCGAAATGTTAAAATCCATTTTCAGGAAGCCTTCTTCGTCCACCGAGAAGAATTTTTTTCCGAAGGACGCAAATACCGCGTTGGCAAAAAGCGAGGTATTCATTGACGAAGAATAGCCGTATCTGTCCTTTCCTGCCTGCATTCTGCCGTTTTCGTCAAGGTCCGCCATCGCTCCCTCCGAGATGGCAAGAAACATATCCCATGTCCAGGTGTTGTTCTTCACCATTTCATAAGGATCGGAAAAACCGAGCTTGCTGAGTATGTCCTTGTTATAAAAGACACACCAGACCGAACGCTCATCGTATGCCGCATCGCCGTAGACACCGAAAGTGGTATCACTTTGGGACAAGGAGGACAAAAGTTCGGGGTCGGTGTATTCCGCCTTATAGTCAAAATAAGGCACCGAATAAATATTCATCAGAAGCTGCGAGCCTGCGCAAGAGGCAATCGTATCCTGAGGCGCATAGACAAGATCGGGCAGAGGGTTTTCTTCGTCCGCGTTCTGAAGAGTCGGCTTGACCGAATTTCTGTCGGCGGTCTTGCAAACTATTTTTATATTGAATTTTTCCTCAATGGCGCGGTTTCTTTTGTAAAGCTCTTCGCCAACGATTCCCTTGCCGTCGGCAGATTCGGTAAAATCTTCCTCTGTTGTGAGAATGACAAATTCTCGTCCCCCGAAATCCTGCGAGGGAATGTTATCGAAAGCAGCTGTTTTGGGAAAATCGTCTTTTTCAGATTCTGTAGTTTCAGTAAGATTGTCTGCTTCAACCTCTTGCTCTGTGCTGTCGGGAAGCTCAACCATGTCCTCTCGGTTCTGTTGCGGAGCCTTTTGATTTTCGCAGGAAACGGCGCTTGGCGAAAGCATCAGAAAGCCGAGAAGCAGCGCTATCACTCTTTTTTTCATAACTTAAAACTTTTCCTCAAGCTTTGTGATAAGCTCTACTCTTGCGGAATGTCTTCCGCCGTCTTCGAATTCAGCCTCAAGATATGCGTCAACAATCATCTTGGCGGTCTCAATGCCGATAACTCTGGCACCGAAGCAGATGATATTGGAATTGTTGTGGATGCGTGTGAGCTTCGCACTGTAAACCTCGCTGACAGCGGCGGCACGCACACCCTTGACCTTGTTTGCAGCAATAGACATACCGATTCCGGTTCCGCAGATGAGGATTCCGCGGGAGCTGTTGTCGGAAACAACCTTGCGGGCAACCTTTTCGGCAGCCACCGGGTAGTCGATCTTTTCTCCGGTGTTGATGCCGAGATCTTCAACATCATGTCCTTTTTCGCGAAGATAAGCGGTGATCTCGTCTTTCATTTCGATGGCTGCGTGGTCGCAGGCAATATAAAGCTTCATGGTTTTATCTCCTTAAAAATAATTATTCTTGTTCTTCGGTATCATCAATGGTCATCTGGACTCCCTCGTCCGAAAGATCCTCGATGACTCCCTCTTCGGGAATTATATCGGGCACTGTTATCTCTCCCTCGGGATCGTTGTCCTGCGACAGCTTTCCGTCGCCGATATCCATCTGCTGCTGTTCCTCGCCTGCGGCAAAAGCTTTTCGGATCTCCTCAAGCTCGGGCAGATTTTCAAGCTCGGCGGTCGATTCAAGACCAAAGGTACGCAAAAACACAGGCGTTGTGCCGTAAAGGATCGGATGGCCGGGAGCATCAAGCCTTCCGACCTCCTCGATAAGTCCTTTTTCGGCAAGAGACGCCGTCACCGACGGCGATTCAACACCACGCACGCGGTCGATGAACGCACGCGTCACCGGCTGATTATAGGCAATAATGGCAAGCACCTCAAGAGCTGCGCGGGAAAGGGGCTGGTTTTTTCTCAGCTCAAGGGCTGTGCGCACGATATCGCCGTATTCGCTTTTTGTGATGAGCTGGGCATAACCGTCATAAATGACAAGCTCGATCGCCGAGTCGTTTTCCTCGTATTTTTTCTTGAGCTTTTCAAGGGCCGGCAAAATATCCGATTGAGATGCTCCCACCGCAAAAGCAAGCTTGTCAAAGCCCACTGCGCTTCCGCAGGCAAAAAGCACCGCCTCAGATGCTTTTATGATATATTCAAGATCGACGATGCCGTCGAACACCTGTTGATTATTCATTATTTTCAAATTCTCCGTTTTCTCCGAAAGTCGGATATTCCTCCTCCACCTCACGGTTAAGGACAATATCACAATCGGAATAATTGTCACTGTAATAGGTGATGCTGATGCGCTTGCCCTTTATCAGCTCAAGCAGGGCAAGAAAGGTCGCCACGACCTCGCCGCGGCTCTGCACCTTGTCAAAAAAGCTGTCAAGGCGCTGTTTTTCCTTTTTTGCCAGGCTTTTAAGAACGCTGACGATCTTCTCGCCTACACTGACCTGTCGGGTGGCGGTCAGGTGCTTTCCGATGTTCTGCTCCATCTCAAAAGCGTTTTCCTCAAGCTCGTCGTTTCGCGCAAGAATGCGATGCAAAGCCTCTTTCAATATCTCAATGTCGTGGGTAAGACGATATTCGGGGTCAACACCGATATCCTCGGCAGGCTTTTCATAGCGTCCCCAATATGTAAACTCGCGGTCATGGAGTACCTCGGCTGTCTTTTTGGCGCGCTGATATTCAAGAAGCATATCCACAAGCTCTTGTCTGGGGTCTTCCTCATCCTTTTGCACCGGAAGAAGCATACGGGATTTTATAAGCATAAGCCTTGCCGCCATAACGATAAAGGAGGAGGCGACCTCCATGTTGAACATTTCCATTTCATGAATATATTCCATGTACTGGTCAAGTATCACGGCGATGGGAATGTCATAAATATTCACTTTGTTTTTGGCGATAAGCGACAGCAAAAGATCAAGAGGTCCTTCAAAGATCTCAAGCTTGAACTTTGGGGAATCGTCCTCTTCCTCGTCAAACAGCGAGATTTCGCCGTCGTTTTGTGCTGCACATTCGATTTCGCCGTCAATTGTTTCGATTTCTGTCATATTCTCCGTTCTCACATTCCGAGCATTATATTAAAAGCGCCTTCCTTATTGACCAGCTTATCAAAGGGAATGAGGTTTACCGCGTCAACAATGAAATCGGTGACCGCGCCTGTGGCAGATGAAAGAATTCCGGAAAAAGCTCCGAGATAAAGAAGCACAAAAAGTCCTATCATAAAATACTGCTCGTATCTGAACACAAACATCGACCATCTCCGCGGAATCAGCGCCGTAAGAAGGCGCGAACCGTCAAGGGGCGGAACGGGAAGCAGATTGAATACTGTCAGCGAAACATTCATGACAATACCGATCTCAAAAAACCTCATTATCACATTCACCAGCGTGCCCGACAACTCAATTGCTGCGGCAATATGTGTCATAATGACAATAGAGGCCATATAAAGCAGCGCCATGACAAAGGCAAGCAAAAAGTTCGAAAAGGGACCTGCAAGCGCGGAAATAACAAATCCCCATCTGCCGTTCTTCATGTACCTTGTGTTTATCGGCACAGGCTTTGCCCAACCAAACCCAAAAACAAGCATGGCAAGAAAACCGTAAAAATCAAAATGCTTCACGGGATTCAGCGTGATCCTTCCCAAATTTCGTGCGGTGGGATCTCCCAGGGCGTTTGCGGCAATTCCATGCACGCTTTCATGCACCGAAAGAGAAAGCAAGATAATAGGTATCGACAAAAGAACATCGATAAGAAGGCTTGTTTCAAATCCCGATTGTATCAGATCCAAAAGCATAAAATCACTCTTTTCGCAAAAAATAAAAATGTGATTTGCCGCATCGGAAAGCCTTTGGAGCGCTTCTTTTTTGCGGCAATTCGTATACATCTTATATTATATAATATTTTTATCCCAAAGTCAATAAATAACCCTCTGTTTTTGATCTTTTAATATATCCGAAAGGAAAATTTAACGTGAAAAATCCCGTATCTTTCTTAACATTTGCTTCAATATCCCTGACGGTGTGCCTGCTTTCCCAATATCTGACAGCATCGGGGGCGCGGGAGCTCTTTTCGGAAGTGTTCCACACAAATGCATCCGCCGTCTGTGCCGCTTTTTTCGGAACGGCAAGAATAGCACAGCTTTTCTTCGGAATATACACGGCAAAAATGTGCGGAAAAAACCGTTTTGTCAACCTGTATTTTTTCGGTTTTTCGCAGGCGGTCTATATCATCGTTCATGTGCTTCTTTTTGAAAACAGAATTCGGTTTCTCGCAGCGATCTTTTTGCTGATACTGCTTTTTGTATCGGCAGCTCTTCTGAAAGCCTCCGGGGATGACAAAAAAAGATTCCCCTTTCTCCTACCTCAGATGGCCGTATATCTTTTCATGCTTCTTATGTGTTTTCGAGGGAAATAGAAAAGACCCATTTCATTGTAAAATGAGTCTTTTCTTTGATTTTATCCTCTCGGGATCAGAACGAACACACAGTTCTCGTCATCAAGCTGCTTCTTTATCTCATGCGCCGAATCTCTGCCGGCGGCAATTCCTTTGCCCTTAAGACCGCCAAGGGTCATGTCCTCGTTCTGAACATAGATGTTTCGGTCAAACTTCTCATTGGATTTTGAATCAACATCAAGCAAATAACCCGCACAACGGTCGATAACGGTGTATTCGCAGAGCATATTGCTGTTTTTGCTTTCGACTGTTGAGAAACAATAAAGCCTTGACTGTTCCTGTCTTTTTGACACTATCGAACCCCAGCCGTAACCGCCGTTACGCAATACATTGTAGCGGGAAGCATAGTTCTTCTGAGTCGGACTTCCGATCTCTTTGGTCTGCCAACACTCGATTCCCCAATGGCAATATTCCATAAGATTTCCCGAATACTCGATGTTTTCCATGGCACAATCTCCGCCCTGGTGAGTGACGGCGGTATCATATATCTGGTACATCCAGTTGTTTTTTACATAATATCCGTCGCAGTTTCCGTAGATCTCAATGGCATTTCCGTACTGGGTGGTAGTCTCGCCGTGCTTGCCGAGAAGCGAGCCTCCCAACCACGAAAAGATACAGTTTGTGACGGTAATATCATAAGAATCACGAAGACCTATGGCGTGGGTTCCTGTGTTTCGAAGGCTGAGATTGTCAAAGACCGCACCTCTCACCGCTCCGTCAAAAACGCGCACTGTATTGCCGATCTCAATGGAAGAAAACCTTTCGCCGGGATTTCCGTGATCGCTTCTCAGATAAAGAACTCTCGGAGACAAATAAAACTCCAAATCCTCGTGCAACGCCGAATAGTCGCTGATATCCTTACCATAGATCCTGTTTTTTCCGTAAAGAGCATCGTAATTTCCATAGTCATAAAGTCCGTGATCAAAGGTGATTATGCCGACATTTGTGATAGCCTCATTGAGCTTATACACATTTTTTACATCCGTCTCAACCCAAAGAGACGGATCGGCATAATTTTTGAGCGAGCCTGTAAGTATCGGCTTTTCGCCCTCGCCATATGAGCCGTAGATCATTCCCGGAGTCACATTTGTCTGACCGCGGTAAACTCCTCCGCGTTCAAAAAGGACAGATGTGCCTTTTTGCGGGAAGCGAAGCTTTGCGGCAAGTCCCGAAAGGGTCTTGACGGCAGTCTGCGGTGTTTTTCCGTCGTTGGCATCGTCGCCGTTCTTTTCGGAAACATACCATCTCTGTCCTGTCATCCTGTCTCCGTAGTATTCTTCGGTGTTACCTGTCGAAAGGATGTCCTTTTTCATCCGGTCGGCAACTGTGTCAATGCCGCGGCGAATGGCATCTCCCGAAAGATTTTTCGATTGCTCGTAAAGGGAGGTAAGATAATCCTCAGCACCTGTTCCTGTAAGGATATATTCCTTTTCTTCCGACTGTACCACGAAGGTGTTTTCAGCCTTTGATGTTGCCGAGGCGATTATCTGTCCCTTTGCCCAATGATCATCAATATCGGAAAACTTTGTTGCGGCAAGGGCATTTTCGTTATAAACCCTGCCAACAAGGCGGTTGATAACGGTGACAGCCTCCACTCTTGTTATCCTGTTCAGCAGCTTAAAGCTTCCGTCCTCATAGCCTGTGATGATTCCCTCGTTCATGGCATACATGACCGCATCATAACAAAAATCGGCAGGAATAAGATCGTTGATGTAAGTATACTCGCGCTCCGACCTTGCGCGTCACAGATGGCATAGACTATCTGAACAAATTCCGCACGGGTTATCGGCTCGTTCGGTTCAAAGCTGTCCTCCCATATGCCATCAAAAGCACCGATGTTTTCAAGGGCAATGACATATTTGTAATACCAGGAATCAGACGGAACATCCGAAAAAACCGTCGTTCCCTCTGCCTTTCCGTCAGGATCCGTAAGGGAGGCGATGATCTTGCAGGCCTCAGCTCTGGTTATATTGTTCTGAGGCCTGAAGGTTCCGTCCTCATATCCGTTGATATAAGCGTTTCCGATCGATGAAAAATCGTAGGAGTATCTGACAGTCGGCATAAAGGTTACGTCACACCCCGCAAGCAACCGATAGCTTTCTCCCGGGAAATAAATTCTTCCGTCATGGCTGTTCTGCCAGCCTGCAAGCCGCGAGTTTTCGGGCAAGCTTCCCTCATATCCCGGAATCGTTATATACTCAAGATCCCTGGCTTTGATCTGCGACACCGTCGAAGTGCCGTCAGAGGTTTTGAAAGTAAGCGTTCTTTCTGTGTCGGGAGCTTTTTCTCTCGGGTCAAAGCTCTGAAAAGTCACATCGCCGATATAAAGGATATCTTCCTTTCCCATGTCCCTCTCAAGCGGATAGAACTTGAACTGATGGGGATAGTGCGTTCCGCTTTTGCGGTATTTTGTCATAGAGATGAAACAGTGGGATTGTCTTTCAGAGAGATCACAAGCTTATCCCATTTGTTGGCGACCATGCCTGTGGACATCATTTTTTCACTCCACGAAAATCCGACGATCTTTGAAACGTTACTCGACGGAACTATTCGCCCCTGTACCCAACCCATGCAGTTGCCCACAAGTGCAGGTTGTTCGTCGGGAGAATGATAGTAATAATCGATGACAATATAATTTGCGGTTTCAAGAGGAATAAACTGCCCGTTCTCGTCTTTGATACGGTTCCAGTTGTACATATTGAAGCCGTTCTTTGTCTCATCGGCTCCGTTGCGGTTGATGACACGCACCATTTTCCCGTCAAACAGATCAATGGAGGTCTCATAACCGTCATAGCTTTCCTCAAAGCCATAGATGTTAGTGCAAGGAACGACCTGATGAGAAAGAGCGTTCAGCTCGGAAGCAGCAGCTTTTATCGCAAAACCCGATGTGGCAATGGTGCAGAGCACAAGGAGTGCAAAAAAAATCTTTTTCATAAATTTCTCCCAATATCAGTGTGGGTTTTGTTAACTTAAATGAAAGTTGAGACCTTGAACTCCTTGTGGTATAATGGTTTTACCCCTAAAACCTATACCTC
>JAZSFD010000032.1:0-5315 GCA_045532035.1 Eubacteriales bacterium
ACAGGCTTGTCATCATAGGTATAGCCAACAATTATGCGGGAAAGTCTTTCCTTGAGGTCAGTGATGGAAGAAGCAAGGCAGAGCACAGCCATTATTTCGGATGCGACTGTGATGTCAAATCCGTCTTCTCTCGGCATACCGGTGGGCTTGCCTCCAAGACCGTCAACAATATTGCGAAGTTGCCTGTTGGTCATGTCAACGCAGCGTTTCCAGGTAATCTTTCTTGGATCGATGCCGAGAAGGTTGCCCTGCTGGATGTGGTTGTCAAGCATTGCGGCAAGGAGATTGTTTGCCGCGCCGATGGCGTGGAAGTCGCCGGTGAAGTGGAGATTGATGTCCTCCATGGGAACAACCTGTGCATATCCGCCACCTGCTGCGCCGCCCTTAACACCGAAAACGGGGCCAAGAGAGGGCTCGCGCAGAGCGACTGCCACTTTTTTTCCGATCCTCGCCATACCGTCGGCGAGGCCGATTGTTGTGGTGGTCTTACCTTCTCCTGCGGGAGTAGGGGTGATGGCAGTGACAAGAATAAGCTTTCCGTCTGGGGTGTTTTTCTTGTCTTTGAGGAGCGAAAGGTCGATCTTGGCCTTGTATTTTCCGTAATGTTCAAGATATTTTTCGTCAACGCCCGCTTTCTTTGCGATGTCGCTGATATTTTTCATTTCAACGCTCTGGGCGATTTCGATGTCGCTGAGATAAGCCATTTCAATTGCTTCCTTTCGTTGTTTAATGACATAATTTATTTGAAGAATTTGACCGCACTGCGGAACATACCGATGTCATAATCTCCGGGAACATTCTTATAAAGTCCGTTTCCTGTACGTTCGGAGTGTCCCATCTTACCGAATACTCTGCCGTCGGGAGAAGTGATTCCTTCGATGGCAAAGTCAGAACCGTTGGGGTTGTAGCGGATGTCAAATGTGGGCTCACCCTTGTCATCAACATACTGTGTTGCGATTTGTCCGTTCGCAGCAAGCTTTCTGATAAGCTCGTCACTTGCGATGAATCTTCCTTCTCCGTGGGAGATCGGAACAGTATAAATGTCGCCGACCTGTGTTTCGACAAGCCAGGGAGATTTGTTAGAGCAGATTCGTGTGCGAACGAGTCTTGACTGATGGCGTCCGATGACATTGTAGGTCAGTGTGGGACAGTTTTCGTCGGTGTCAATTATCTTACCATAGGGAACAAGACCGAGCTTTATAAGAGCCTGGAAGCCGTTACAGATACCGCACATAAGTCCGCCTCTTACATCAAGAAGGTCTGCCACTGCATTCTTGACTTCGTTACTGCGGAAGAATGCGGTGATGAACTTACCTGAGCCGTCGGGCTCGTCGCCGCCGGAGAAGCCGCCGGGAACAAAGATCATCTGTGCGCTCGCTGTTTTTGCTGCAAACTCTTCGACAGATCTTGCAACAGCCTCGGAGGTGAGATTTCTGACGATGAAGATTTCGGGATCGGCACCTGCAAAACTTAAAGCCTTTGCTGTGTCGTATTCGCAGTTTGTACCGGGGAAAACGGGAATGAGAACCTTCGGTTTTGCACACTTGACGGCCGCAGAAACTCTTGCTTCTGCTTTGTAGTCAAGCTTTTCAATAGGAGCTTTGTCAAAGGGGATATTGCAGGAGAAGATCGGTTCAAGCTTGCCCTCGTAGATGTCAAGAAGCTTGCACAGACAAAGCTTTTCGTCTTTGTGAGTGATTTCCATTTCACTTGTTGTATAACCGAGAAGCTTTCCGCAATCACAGTCTGCACCATCGGCAAGTTCAAGGATGAATGCACCATAGTTGTATCCAAAGATATCTTCAACCGAAAGGTCGTCTGCGTATTTGAAACCGATGTCATTACCGAAGCACATCTTCATGACAGCTTCGGCAATACCGCCGACACAGGGAGTATATGCGGCAATTGACTTACCGTCACCGATAAGCTTAGAAACGGTGTCATAAACTTTTTTCTGAGATTCGGGGCAGGGAAGATGATCTTTTGTATATTCTGGAGCGATGAGGACAACTTTGTGTCCTGCGCCCTTAAAGTCATTCGAAATAACTCGTGATATCTTTCCTGTGGTAACGGCAAAAGAAACAAGTGTGGGAGGAACGTCAAGCTTTTCAAAGCTTCCGCTCATCGAGTCTTTTCCGCCGATGGAACCGATTCCGAAATCAAGCTGTGCTGAGAAAGCACCAAGAAGTGCAGCAAGAGGCTTGCCCCAACGCTTTCCGTCGCGACCGGGCTTTTCAAAGTATTCCTGGAAAGTGAGATAAACATCCTTGAATTCCATGCCGGCTGCGATAAGCTTGGAAACCGATTCGATAACTGCAAGATATGCTCCGTGATAGGGACTCTTTTCGGAAATAAAAGGATTGAAGCCGTAGGACATCACCGAGCAATCGGTGGCGTCTCTGTCCTCAACAGAGATCTTGTTTGCCATGACCTGTGCGGGGGTAAGCTGATTCTTGCCGCCAAAGGGAGCAAGCACGGTGCCTGCACCGATAGTCGAGTCAAATCGCTCGGAAAGACCGCGCTTTGAGCAGGAGTTGAGATCGCCTGCAAGAGCTGTGTAATTATCTGAAAATGTACCGTCTATCTTCTTTTTGAAGCATTCGGGCTTTGCGGGAGAAACATCAATGTGTTTTTCGGCACCGTTGGAATTGAGAAATTCACGGCTGATATCGACGATTGTCTTGCCGTTCCAATGCATAACAAGGCGAGGCTCTTCTGTTACCTTTGCAACGATTGTGGCTTCAAGATTTTCACTTGCGGCAAGCTCACAGAATTTTTCTGCATCCTTCGCCTCGACAACGACAGCCATTCTTTCCTGCGATTCGCTGATGGCAAGCTCTGTGCCGTCAAGACCATCGTATTTCTTGGGAACAGCATTGAGGTCAACAAGAAGACCGTCAGCAAGCTCTCCGATAGCAACAGAAACACCGCCGGCACCAAAGTCGTTACAACGCTTGATAAGTCTCGATGCTGTACCGTTTCTGAAAAGCCTCTGGAGCTTGCGCTCTTCGGGAGCGTTACCCTTCTGGACCTCAGCTCCGCAGCTTTCAAGAGAAGAAACACTGTGAGATTTGGATGATCCTGTGGCGCCGCCGCAACCATCGCGGCCTGTTCTGCCGCCAAGGAGGATTATAACATCACCGGGATCGGGACGCTCACGGCGTACATTCTTTGCGGGCGCTGCCGCAACGACAGCACCGATTTCGAGGCGCTTTGCGGCATAGCCTTCGTGATATATTTCATCAACAAGACCTGTGGCAAGACCGATCTGATTACCGTAAGAGGAATAGCCTGCAGCGGCAGTTGTAACGATCTTTCTCTGGGGAAGCTTGCCGGGAATTGTTTCGGAGACGGGCTTAAGCGGGTCTGCGGCACCTGTAACACGCATCGCAGAATAAACATATGCACGTCCAGAAAGGGGATCTCGGATAGCACCGCCGATACAAGTTGCTGCACCGCCGAAAGGCTCGATCTCGGTGGGATGGTTGTGTGTTTCATTCTTAAAGAGAAGAAGCCAGTCTTCGTCCTTGCCGTCGATTTCGACTTTGATTTTGACTGTGCAGGCGTGGATCTCTTCAGATTCGTCGAGCTTGTCAAGAAGACCTGCTTTTTTGAGATGCTTTACCGAAAGGGTGGCAATGTCCATAAGATTTATGGGCTTTGTTCTGCCAAGCTCTTTTCGTGTGTTGATATATCTGTCGTAAGCAGATTTAAGAAGCTCATCTTCAAATTCGACATTGTCGATGGTTGTGAGGAAAGTTGTATGACGGCAGTGATCCGACCAGTAAGTGTCGATCATCTTGATTTCGGTGATTGTGGGATCGCGCTTTTCACTCACAAAATAGCTCTGGCAGAATTTCAGATCGTCAAGATCCATTGCAAGACCGCGGTTTTTGAGAAATTCAGCAAGCTGAGCTTCGTTCATGTCACAAAATCCGTCAAGCACTTCGACTGTTTCGGGAAGAGCGTATTCTGCTTTGAGGGTGTCGAAAGTGTCAAGGGTTGCTTCTCTGCTTTCGACGGGGTTGATAACATATTTCTTGATCTTTGTAACATCTTTGCCGGAAAGATCTCCGCCGAGGATATAGACCTTGGCGCTGCGAACTGTGGGTCTGTCGCCGTGGGAGATGATCTGGATACACTGGGCCGCGGAGTCTGCTCTCTGATCGAATTGTCCGGGAAGATATTCGACAGCAAACATAACATCGTTATCAGAACAGCTGATGTCGCTTGTGGCAATATCGAGCTGGGGCTCCGAGAAAACTGTCTTCACAGCATAATCAAAGAGATCCTTCTCAATGTTTTCCACGTCATATCTGTTGATGAGACGGAGTGACTTGAGATTTTCAATGCCGAGAAGAAGTCTTATATCCGAAAGGAGCGCTTTTGCGTCGTTGGCGAGAGCTTCCTTTTTTTCAACATATACTCTGTAAACCATGGCTTTATACCTCCTTTTCGTATACGGCAAGAGCCTTCTTGCCTATGTCATTTCTCTTATATGCGTTTTCAAAGCTGATCTTGTCGCAAAGCTTATAGGCGTTTGTAACTGCACATTTGAGACAAGCACCCTTGGCAACTGCACCCAGAACTCGTCCGCCGCTTGTCACGACTTTTCCGTCAGAGATCTTTGCGCCTGCAACATAGATTTCCTCGTGCTCTTCGAGCTTTTCGGGGAAGGAAATTTCAAAACCCGTTTCATATTTTTCGGGATATCCGCTTGATGCCATGACGACACAGCAGCAGGCGCCGCTTGAGAACTTCACTTCTGTTTCAGAAAGCTTTCCTTCAGCTACAGCTTTCATAACTGTGAAAAGATCGCTTTCAAGCAAGGGGAGAACGACCTGAGTTTCGGGATCGCCGAAGCGACAGTTATATTCAATGACCTTGGGTCCGTTCTTTGTGAGCATAAGACCGAAATAGAGACATCCTGAGAATCTTCTTCCTTCGCTGTTCATGGCGTTGATAGTAGGAAGGAAGATTTTTTCCATACACTCGTCGGCGATCTCCTTTGTGTAGTAAGGGTTAGGAGCGATAGTACCCATACCGCCGGTATTGAGTCCCATATCGTTGTCTTTTGCACGCTTGTGATCCATCGAAGAGATCATGGGAACAACGCAGTTTCCGTCGGTGAACGAAAGCACAGAAACTTCCGGTCCCTCAAGGAATTCCTCAATAACGATATTGTTTCCGCTGTCGCCGAAGACCTTGTCTTCCATCATGGAGATAACGGCCTGCTTTGCTTCATCGCGGGTCATGGCAATAATGACACCCTTGCCGAGGGCAAGACCGTCAGCCTTGATGACTGTGGGGATGGG
>JAZSFD010000059.1:0-40072 GCA_045532035.1 Eubacteriales bacterium
CATCGTCAAGACCGGGAGTGTCGATGATCTGAACAGGACCCATCGGCAAAAGCTCCATGGCTTTATAAACAGGGTCGGTGGTAGTTCCCGCCACATCCGAAACTATGGCAAGCTCCTGCCCGGTGAAAGCATTCACAAGGCTCGATTTTCCCGCGTTGCGCCGTCCGAAAAATGCAATGTGTATCCTCTCTCCCGAAGGCGTGGTATTTAATGTGCTCATAAGTGTTTCTCCTGTTTTTATATCAGAAACGGAAATCTCTTTCTCCGTTTTCTATCTTTTCAAGTCGGTCGGTGACGATGCCTCTGACCTTTTCCTTCGGGATATCCGAAAGCATCTGTGCGATGAGCTTGTCGCCTATCTCCTTGGTTTCGGGAGAAGCATAGTCGATAAGGTATTCTTTGAGGGTCATAAGAGCATTGGGCAAACAGCAATTGTGGATCTGACCCGATTTGCAAAGCTCCATGAATCTGTCGCCTGTGCGGTCAAGACGGTAGCAGGCTGTGCAGAACGACGGAATATAGCCCATCTTCATCAGCCATCTTACCACCTCATCAAGCGTTCTTCTGTCGGAAACATCAAACTGCGCAGAGTTTTCCTCCTCGGGTTCTTCCGCCGCATAACCGCCGACGCTTGTGCGTGAACCGCCAGAGATCTGTGAGATGCCGAGATGAAGCACGCGTTCTCTGACCTTGGGGCTTTCACGGGTGGAGATTATCATGCCTGTGTAAGGCACTGCGACACGGATGCAGGCAACAATCTTTGCAAAGGTGTCGTCCGAGATTCCGTTGTCAAACTCATCAGGATCGTTATCATCCGCAGGGCAGACTCTCGGAACGCTTATGGTATGAGGGCCTACTCCGAAGACCGCTTCAAGATGCTCGGCGTGCATGAGAAGTCCCGCAAATTCATAGCGGTAAAGCTCAAGTCCGAAAAGAACTCCCAGGCCCACATCGTCAATTCCTCCCTGCATCGCTCTGTCATGAGCCTCGGTGTGGTAGGCGTAATTGCTCTTGGGACCTGTGGGATGAAGCTTTTTGTAGCTTTCCTTATGGTAGGTCTCCTGGAAGAGGATATATGTGCCGATACCGGCATCCTTAAGCTTGCGGTAGTTTTCAACGGTAGTTGCAGCAATATTCACATTAACTCTGCGGATAGCACCGTTCTTGTGCTTGATGGAATAGATGGTGTTGATCGATTCGAGAATGTATTCAAGAGGATTATTGACAGGGTCTTCGCCTGCTTCAAGCGCAAGGCGCTTGTGTCCCATATCCTGAAGAGCGATGACCTCGTTTCTGATCTCCTCCTGGGTGAGCTTTTTGCGGCAGATGGTCTTGTTCTTGTAATGATAAGGGCAATAAACACAGCCATTCACGCAATAATTCGAAAGATAAAGAGGAGCAAACATTACGATTCGGTTGCCGTAGAAATCCTTTTTGATCTGCTCGGCAAGAGCGTAAATTTCGTTGTTTTTGTCTTCAAGCTCGCAGGCGAGAAGAACAGACGCCTCTCTGTGCGAAAGACCTTTTCTGAGCTTTGCTTTTTCAATTATTTCATCGATGAGCACAGCATCACGCTTGTGCTCGTCGGCATATTTTAATGTAGCTTCGATCTCTTCGTGATCGATGAATTCTTCAGCCACCATTGACTTGGGATTATACATATTGTTCCTTCCTTTCTGCCCGCAAAAACGGGACTTATCTGTCTGAATCGACATGATCTCCGCGGTCAACCACCACGCGATAGCCGATTTTTTTCATGCCGTCGGAAAGCTCGAAAAGATATTGCGCCGATTCCTTGCCCGACGACAGCTTGTTATCATAAAGCATATATTTTTTGCGCACACTTTCGGGGGAAAGATTAGGCATACACACATTTGCTCCCGAAAGGATTCCCTGCTCTCGTCCCTGCGGATGGATAGTGCCAAGCGCTGTTGTGGCAGGCAAAAGCACCTTTGGAAGCATGACACGCACCACCGAAAGCAGGAAAAGACAAAGCTCAAGCTCGCCTGCCTTTTCGCCCCCAAAGGGTGTGTCGTGATGAGGAATGAACGGGCCTATCCCCACCATCTGAGGTTGCAGCTCATTTATAAAAAGAAGATCCTTTGCAATAGTTTCAAAGCTCTGGAAAGGAGAGCCGACCATAAAACCGCAGCCGACCTGAAATCCGATGTCCTTGAGATCATAAAGGCAAGCCTTTCTGGTCTCCAAGGTCAGCTTTTCGGGGTGAAGGCGCGCATAATGGCAGGCATCTGCCGTTTCATGTCGCAGAAGATATCGGTCGGCACCGGCATCAAACCATGCCTTGTAGGTCTTTTTCGGATGCTCCCCCACCGAAAGAGTAACAGCGCAGTCGGGAAATTTGCTTTTTATCGAATAAACGATGTCAGCGATTTTTTCCTCGGTGAAAACTCCGTCCTCGCCTCCCTGCAGGACAAAGGTACGGTAGCCTGTTTCATAACCGTCGTCACAGCAGGAAAGTATCTCTTCCTTTGTAAGCCTGTAGCGCTCGGCTTTTGTGTTTGAGCGTCGGATGCCGCAGTAATAGCAATCATTCTTGCAATAATTCGTAAACTCGATAAGCCCTCTGACAAAGATCTTGTCGCCATAATGCTCCCTGCGGGCTTTCACAGCCTCGGCTTTAAGATAGTCGGCAACAGTCTTGCGGTTTTCAAGCAAAGTCACAAATTCTTCCTGCGACAGAACCTTTTCCTTTACAAGCTTTTCGGCAAGGGCGATCATTCGCAGGTCTCCGGCATTTTTGAATAAAGCGCTTTGGCGGTAACGCCGTCAATTGCACCTACCTTGCCCGAAAGAGCGCTGATGACATCGGAGGGAGCATCGATTACGATGCTTATGAGATTGACTCCGCGCTTGTGATACGGGATGCCCATTCTGCCGACAATATGATCCTTGAATTCGTGCAAAAGCTTGTTGAGTGGTTCGACCGCCTCGGGACATTCGACAACAATTCCGATGAGAGCTACGCGTGTTTCCATGATTTTTCCTCGCTTTCAAAACAAAAGGCTCCCTTAAAAAGGGAGCCGGGACATTCTCTATTCTATCCGAAAAACAGAGAAAAATTCAGAATTTCAAAGCATCCCTTCCGCATCAGGCTTTCAGACCTTTTGTGTCAGTAAATTTTTTGTTAATATTATAACATACTTTTTTGCGTTTGTAAAGAGGTTTTTGATATTTTTTCAAAACTCATTTACAAAATAAACAACACACCTTTGATGAGATTGTACACTTTCAACAAATTAGAACAAATGTACCAAAATCTCTTGATAAAAGAACATCTGTTTGATATAATATATCTGCTTGACAGTCGGCAAAATAAATGATATACTGAAAAGGAGAACAAATGTATAATTATTCAAAAAACAAGCAAGAAAACCTCAAAAAGCTCTTCGATTACAACGAGCTTTTGAAAAACACCGCAAAGCAGGCGGCAAAAAAGGCAATGCAGGCAACCGATAAATCGGTCTCTGTCGCCGAACCGTCATGGATGTCAAAGGGCGCAAAAAGCTCAAGCCCTTTCGGGAACGGAAACATATCCTCCGATAACTTCACGGGACTTCTTTCGTCCGATCTCCCCGCAAGCCTAAAAAACAGCGCGAACAAAAAGCCTCAAAGCTCAGGCTCCCTCATAAAGCAGCGCTTGTCAAAGCTTCTGTCTGATTCCACAGGCAAGGATTACAGCAAGGCTTTCGACGGCATCGACGACAGACTTGTGGAAAAGAATATTCCGCTTGCCAACGATACTGTCCGAAAAAACACCTCAAAGCGTGCGTATTACGGCAATTATCCCAATATGCGGGACGGCATGGCGCTTTTTTACGCCGCATCCGAGGCAAACGACCCCAAAACGGCAAAGCTTGCGCGGCAGGCGGCGTATACTGAGGAAAAGAGTAGAGTTTCAAATGCGAGCAATGACAAAAGTTCTGACCCGTCACTGTTTTTTAATTATGGAAGTTTTCCAAACAGCTTTGATAAAGATTCGAAAGGCCTCGCATACCTTAGCAATACGTCAAATGATGATAACGATCTTCAAATAAATCAGCACCTGAAAAGCTTTTTCGAAACCGGAGAATTTTCCAAAGATGCATTGCTCTCGTCGCTTGGTTCTGAAAGGTATGTTGGGGTAGATAAAGCGTTGCTGTATCGAACATCCAAAAGAGGTTCAAGTGTTTTGGATAAAATACCCAGGGGTACGGAGGTTATATTTACAGGAAGAAAGTCATCTCATAGCGGTGTTGAAATGGCAGAGGTTGTATGTAATGGAGTCACCGGTTGGATTAAAGCTGATACATTGAAGTATAGCGAAAAGGTTGCAAACGATAAAAATGCAGATAAAAGCTTTGTGAATCATGTTGCCGACGGTGCTGTATCCTTGATTCTTTCATCCGGAGATTCTTTGAATCGGGGGCTTGATTATATATCATTCGACGATCATAAAGCAACTGAAAATTTTAAGTCAAATAAAAAAATTGATCTAAACAAAACCGGAGCAATGAAAGATGAATATATAAACGATCAGAACAAGCTTGCCGAATATAAATTTGGAGACAAAAACATTCAATATGGTGGATGCGGAATAATTGCCATGTACAATGTTTTGGTTGGTTTGGATCACAAAATAGATTTTGCGCAGTTGATTTACGATAATGAGGATATTGCTCTTTTGGATGCCTGGATAGGCACATCTCCCAAAGGAGTAAATAAAGCTCTTTCAAGATACGGCTTTGATGTCACAGAGGAATACGATGTAAATGAAAAAACCGATGTTTCGGATTGTGATGCAGTGATACATTTGTATTTTCGTGATGATGTATCTGCGCATTATGTAGCAGGTATTCCCAACAGTAAAGGCCAGTTCCGGTTCTACAATGATGACATTGATGAAACTCTCCCATTATATTGGAATGAGTATTTTGCAAAAGTATCTGACGGTACATGGTACAGCATGATATTCAAAATAAAAAAACGGAGTGAATAAGATGCACATACTTAATCAAATTTTCAAGGTGTTACTTAGATTTGTAATATGTATTGCAATAGTTGCAGGAGTCTTGGCAATCGCACTGGCTCTAAATGTTATATCGTACATTACATTGAGATATCAATCGTATGATTGGTATAACTATATTGACACAAGCTCAATGGAATACATTGAAGAGAATGAAATTGAATTTTGGTACAGATCGTGGCATGGTTCATATTATTCATTCCCTCTCAAGGCATATCCTTCATGTGAAATAGATATTGCATATGATATTTCCGAAAAGGAAACAGCCGAGCAAGTGCTTTCTGAAATCAAACGAATTGCGCGCCAAGCTGATGAATTATTCGGTGGAACACCCTCCCAGGTCACGGTGGAATACAGAAATGATAATACTCGAATGGACATTATAATTAAAAAACCCGCAAGTTCTCCGTTCACTTTCATACCAAAAAAAGACAAGGCTCTTTATGATAAAAACGGAATATCAAATGGCGTTAAAACCCAATAGACGGAGTGAATAATATGAGTACCTTAAAAAGCCTGATAAAGATATTTTTAATAACTCTTGCAGTGTTTGCAGTTATTATTACGGTGTTGATCGCATTGATATATGTATGTGTGACATCACATCAAAGATTATGGGATCAGTCGGACGACTGGTATAACTATATTTACGATAACACCTCCGATTATATTGATGAAAAAGGTTTTGATATATGGATAGGTTTCAGGCATGGCACCTCCGGTTGGTTTATCTTTGACCCATATGTAACATGTAAAATAGGTCTTGGGTACGATTATCGTTTTCAAAAAGAGCTTGCAGATAAAGCTGTTGCTGAAATCAAGAAAAATGTTGAGGCTGCCGATAGCATATATGGCGGAAAACCGTCCCAAATTGAAGTGGAATTTTATAAAAAAGAAAAGCGCTTTGAAATAACAATCGTGAAACCCGCAAGCTCTCCGTTCACTTTCATATCAAAAAAAGACAAGGCTCTTTACGAAGATGCACCGCCGTCGTTGCCATGAAAAAAAGCCTCAAACGGTTTTCGCTTTTGGTCGATTTACAGTATATAATTTCACTTCATATCTGCCGTCACCTACGGCAAGTTTTATCCGATAAATCTTGCGGAATACCGGTCAAATCATAAAGCTCCCTGAAAAGGGAGCTTTTTTTAGCGTCCCTCGCAAGTGTGCAGACAAAAGTGGTTTGTCGGAAGGAGTCAAAATCAGATCGATGTCAAAAACTCCAACTCCCTCAGTCAGCTACGCTGCCAGCTCCCCCGATGGAGGAGCCTTATTTAGCCTTCCCCTTGAGGGGAAGGTGGGTTTTGCAAAGCAAAACTCGGATGAGGTGGAGGAATCAGAACAATGACAAAAACAATGTGAGAGATGCTATCGCGCACCTCTCACACTCTCCACTCGTCGTTTCTTAGATATGTTTATATAAGCTCAGGCTTTTACTCGTCAACTGCAACATCGGAACCGTCGACTTTTCTGAACAGCTTCCGTATCAGCACTGCACATTTTTTCTTGTAAACTTGTCAACATTTTTCGTTTGAAAAACAAAAAGCCCGAACCAAATGATTCGGGCAAAAAGATGCGTGATCTCTTTTTTGTTGCGGAAAAACCGCTCTTGATCAGTTGAGGTTGAACTTCTTCTTGAACTTGTCAACACGACCGCCGGCATCAACGAACTTCTGCTTACCGGTGAAGAAAGGATGGCACTTCGAGCAGATATCAACGCGAAGCTCGTCCTTTGTGGATCTTGTAACGAAAGTTTCGCCGCAAGCGCACTTAACGGTAACTTCCTTATATTCCGGATGGAGATTTTCCTTCATGAGTTTCCCTCCTTTGTCAAACAGTGATAAGATTTGCTGTCCGAAGAACGGAACAGCATTTATTCAGCGTTTTATATTATAACACAATAAAACAAATATTGCAAGACCTTTTTTGAATTTATTTCAATTTTTCTGTCCAAATTCAGCCTTTAGATGAAAAATTCGCCTTTTTCCCTCAGGAAAGCCCGGGAATGTGACACAAAGCGATGGGCAAAAAAATCGCAGGAACAAAGTTCATGACCTTGATCTTTGTGATACCAAGCATATTGAAGCCCAACGCCATGATTATGAGCGAGCCGACACCTGTCATCTCATTCACTATCGTTTCGGTAAGATAAGGCTCGATGAAAGAAGCAAGCAGCGTTATGCCGCCCTGATAGACAAGTATGAAAAGAGCCGAAAACAGCACCCCGACACCGAGGCTTGAGCCGAAAACGACAGCACCAATGCCGTCAAGCACCGCCTTTGTGTACTGCACAGTGTGATCTCCGCGCAAACCGCTGTCAAGGGGTCCCGTTATCGACATGGCACCCACGCAAAAGAGAAGACTTGCCGAAACAAATCCCTTTGCAATCCTGCCGTCGCCGTTTTTTGAAACCTTTTCCTCAAGCTTTTTTCCCAGCGAAACAACGCGGTCTTCAAGCTTAAGCAAAGTGCCTACAACAGCGCCTATTGCCATTGATATTATCGTCACAAGAGTGTTCTGTCCCGAAAAAGCACCCGAAATTCCAATGTAAACCACCACAAGGCCAAGACCTGTCATGACAGAATCTGACACCCTTTTGTTAAGTGCTTTTCCGATAAGCAGTCCCGCAAGACCGCCAACGATGACCGCTGCGGCATTTACAAGCGTTCCCAAAAGTCCAAGCATTATTTATTTCCTTTCGCAATCTGCACTATCAGCTCGCGGTATTCCTTTGCCGCAAGCTCATTCTTGTTGTCTCCGAATTCATAATACTTTCTGTCAGCGATATCATCGGGCAGATACTGCTGCAAAACATAATGCTTCGGATATGGATGGGGATATACATAATCCTTATTCCCCTGTGCCGACGGCTGCATCGAATCGCGCAGATAATCGGGCATTTTCATACCCTTGCCGGCTCTGACATCCTGCGCCGCCGCATCATAAGCAAGGTAGGCGGAATTGGATTTTGGCGCCGTGGCAAGAAGCACCACCGCCTGAGCAAGAGGAATCCGAGCTTCCGGAAGACCCAGCTGTTTTGCGCTGTCGATGAGAGAATTGACAATAACGCTTGCCATCGGATATGCAAGTCCCACATCCTCGGAGGCAATAACAAGAAGTCTTCTGCAGGGCGAAAGCAGATCCCCTGCCTCAAGAAGACGCGCAAGATAAAAAAGTGCCGCGTTTTCATCAGAGCCCCTTATTGATTTCTGGAACGCTGACAAAAGGTCATAATGCTCGTTTCCGTCGCGGTCAAGCTTCAAGGCGAAATCGCCTATCGCCTCATATGCCGCCTTTTCGGTAAGTTTTCCACCCGTACCGAGGAAGCAGATCTCAAGAGCGCCTATGGCGCGTCTGACATCTCCTGTGCAGGAGGAGGCGATGAGAGAAAGAGCCGCAGCTGTTTCTGCATTTCTCTCCCCTGTTCCGTAGCTTTCGCACAAAAGCGAATATGCGCGGTCAAGGGCTTTTCTTATCTCCTCCTTGTCAACGCTTCTGAATTCAAAAACATTTGAGCGCGAAAGGATGGCGGGATATATGGCAAAATAGGGGTTTTCTGTGGTCGAGCAGATGAGGGTTATTCTTCCGTCCTCAATAAATTCGAGAAGTGACTGCTGTTGTTTTTTGTTGAAATACTGTATTTCATCGATATAAAGGAGTATTCCGTCGGAGGTAAAGACCGAGCCTGTTTCGGCGCAGACATCTTTTATATCCGAAAGAGAAGCGTTTGTGGCATTGATCTTGCGAAGCGTTTTGTCACAGCTTTTGGCAATGATCTCAGCAACTGTGGTCTTTCCGACCCCCGATGGACCGTAAAAGACAAGGTTGGGAATATTTCCCGATTCGATGACACGCCTGAAAAGGCTGTCCTTGGACAAAAGATGCTTTTGTCCGACGACCTCATCAAAGCTTTGAGGTCTGATCTTATCTGCAAGCGGCATATTTATTTGTCCTCGCTGTTTTTGTTATAGCTTTCAAGATAGATGAGAAGCACCGAAATGTCGGCAGGGCTGACACCAGATATGCGGGATGCCTGACCGATGCTTTTGGGTCTGAATTTTGTCAGCTTCTGCTGGGTCTCGGCGCGAATACCGCGGATGGCATAATAGTCGATATCCTCGGGCATTTTCTTTTCTTCAAGCTTTGAAAAGCGCTGTGCCTCGGCAAGCTCTTTTTTTATGTAGCCCTCATATTTGATCTCGATCTCCACCGCCTGTTTTTCGCGTTTTGTGAGATATTCGGGGCGAGCCTTATCTATCGGTGCAAGATATTCATAGGTTATTTCGGGTCGGCGAAGAAGATCTGCCATTTTGATACCGTGGATATTCGGGGCAGAGCCTGCCTCTTCAAGAAGTTTTGACAGTTCTTCCGAAGGTCCGAAGCTTGTGGCGCGCACACGCTCGATCTCATCCTCGATATGCTTTTTCTTCAAAAGATATCTTTCATACTGTTCGTCGGATACAAGCCCGAATTTGCGTCCGATCTCGGTAAGTCTTCTGTCGGCATTGTCCTGGCGCAGAAGAAGTCGATATTCCGAGCGCGAGGTCATGATGCGGTAAGGCTCGTTGGTGCCCTTGGTTACAAGATCGTCGATGAGCGTTCCGATATATGACGAGTTTCGGGGCAAAACAAGCTCTTCGCGACCCAGAACATACATTGCAGCATTAATTCCCGCCACAAGTCCCTGCGCCGCCGCCTCCTCATAGCCCGAAGTGCCGTTGAACTGACCTGCGCCGAAAAGACCCGGGAAATCCTTGAACTCCAAAGTGGCATCAAGCGCCAGCGGATCGGTGCAATCATACTCTATCGCATATGCATTGCGCATAACGCGGGCGTTTTCAAAGCCCTTTATCGAATGAAGCATCTTTAACTGTACATCCTCGGGAAGCGAAGAGGAAAAGCCCTGAAGATATACCTCCTTTGTGTCGGTTCCCATCGGCTCAACAAAGAGCTGATGACGAGATTTGTCGGCAAAGCGCACGACCTTGTCCTCAATACTCGGGCAATAGCGCGGACCGACTCCCTTGATCCGACCTGCATAAAGGGGGGAAAGATGGAGATTGTCGCGGATTATTTTGTGAGTTTCCTCATTAGTATAAGCAATATAGCAAGGCAGATCGGATATCTGAGAGAAGTCGTCCTCGATGTCCGAAAAATGCTCTGCTTCCTCATCCCCTGCCTGCACCTCAAGCACCGAATAATCGATGCTGTCGGCATGAATACGCGCAGGAGTTCCCGTTTTGAAGCGCATGAGGGGAACTCCGAGCTTGCGAAGATTTTCCGAAAGCTCATTCGAGGGGAACATTCCGTCAGGGCCTCCCGAATAGGAGACATCCCCCACGATTATGCTGCCGCAAAGATATGTTCCCGAGCAGATGACGATACTTTTTGCGCTCCAGACAGCGCCGAGCTTTGTGACCGCCTGCCAAGAATCGCCATCGCGTCTTATATCAACTATCTCCGCCTGCACAAGAGAAAGGTTTTGGCAGTTTTCAATGACCTGCTTCATCAGGATGCGGTATTTTACTCTGTCCGCCTGCATACGAAGCGAATGGACGGCAGGACCTTTTCCGCGGTTAAGCATTCGGCTTTGCAGACAGACCTTGTCGGCAATCTTTCCCATTTCGCCGCCAAGGGCATCGATTTCATAGACAAGGTGTCCTTTTCCCGTACCGCCGATAGACGGATTGCAGGGCATATTCCCGACGGCATCAAGATTGAGGGTGAAAAGCACTGTCTTGCAGCCAAGGCGAGCTCCCGCAAGGGCAGCTTCAATGCCTGCGTGTCCCGCGCCGACGACTATTATATCAACTGTTTCCGAGATGTATTCCAATTTCAGTTCTCCGTTTTTTCAAAAATTCAGTCAAGCTCCGAATAAACACAAAAGCTTGCACTTTCCTCAAGCAGCTTGTATTTTTCGTCAAAAAGTGTTATCGAAAGAGGGGTGATATCAGCGCAGATGCCAAAGTCTTCAGAAAGGGCAAAAAGCATATCTCCCACATTTTCACATTCGTTGAGATCGGTAAGCCTTGTGTCGTTGAAGATACGAGTGAGATAATCCATGTTTATCTTCTCATCCGCAAGCTCGTATTCATCAAGATATTCGCCCGTCACACGGCGGGTGCAAAGCTTGCCGTCAAGAGCAACGCCAAAGATCATGGCATCATTGTCGAGAATGACCGAATAAAGCACAGGTTTTGCAAATACCTCGCTGTAGCTTTGCGCCTGTTTTTCGATATATTCATACTCGCAATCTTCATAAAGCTGGGAAACATAGTCATCATAAAGAACGACCGCCACATTTCTGAAAAGACTGTCTCCGAAGGTCTTTTCGCATTCGTCATATATTTCCCTGAAAGAATCGCCCACAATCGCCTTGCCCGCATCTTCTTTGCTCTCATCATTTCGGGACAGCTTTTCCGCATCCCTCAATGAAGCTTTGATGGCGGTAAGTATCTTTGCTTTTCTGTCGGTCAGAATATGGATTCCCGCGCTCATCGACATCTATGGCACCTCCGATAAAAAATCTCATATCAATTCATTATATATTATACTACAAAACAATGATTTTTCAATATTTTTTTGCAAAAAAAACGCAAACAAAAGGGCGTGGGGCAAATTCACTTTTTGCACAAAAAAAAGGAACGACACACAGGTCGTTCCCTACGAAAATCATTGAATTTATACAAATTTTTGGAGGTTGTAACAATTCGTTTTGCTACAACCCCTTGGAATACAGCTATATCAGCCGATCATCTCGAAAGCTTCTTCGGGAATGATGTCATAGAAATATTCGACAAGAACCGTCTTGTATTTGGTGGCACATTCATTCACGATAGCGTTAAATTCTCCGACGCACTGGTCGCAAAGCTCGTAATAGTCTGCCTTTACTCCCTGCATTCTTTCGTTATACTTTTCGTTGACATGCTCGGGAGTTATAAGGATCGTTTCGCTGTCGGTGATAACATCCTTAAGAACCTGCTTGAGATCATTAAAGAACGGTCTGAACTCAGCGGCATGCTTAAACCTCTTTCTCGAATCAAGATCCGCAAGAAGTTTTTCAATCTCTGCAACAACTATATCATCTTCAGTCATATCGACTTCGTCTGTGGTTCCCTCGTCGTCATCGTCGTCGCCTGCGGGAGGATTGGTTGTACCCTGATCGTCGTCATCGTCACCGCCTGCGGGAGGATTGGTTGTGCCCTCGTTGCCCTCATTGCCGCCTGCGGGGGGATTGGTTGTACCCTGATCATCGTCATCGTCACCACTTGCGGGAGGATTTGTTGTGCCCTCATTTCCAGTACCAGTACCTGTACCTGTACCTGTACCTGTGCCTGTACCTGTGCCTGTACCTGTGCCCGTTCCTGCGCCGGCGCCGGGACCTGCAGGGATTCCTCCGCCTACACCGGGCTTGGTCGTGCCGGTATTAGTACCTGTTCCTGTACCGGTGTTCTGATTCTTTTCTGCTTCGAGTTCAGCCCTTGCATCAAGAAAGGGAACAAAAACATATGAGTATTCTGCACGTGTTATTGTCTGCTTTGCACGGAAAGTATTACCTTCTTCGAGAGGCATAAGTCCGTTGGAAATAACCTTAACAACCGATTCGCGCGCCCAATCGGACACTTCGTCGGTAATAACCACATCATAAAGCTTGTAGCAATTGTTAATTCTGTCAAGAATCACGCAAACCTGTTCACGGGTGATCTTTTCGTTTCCGCGGAAGGTGCCGTCTTCAAAACCTTGAATATAGCCCTTTTTCTTGGCGATAAGCACATGATCGTGGTACCACGCATCAGCGGGAACATCGGGAAAGCCTGTGGTGTCAAGCTCGGTATAGCCGAAGAGGATATTTATCATTTTGCAAAATTCTGCCCTTGAAAGTCCTCCGTTGGGGAGAAAGCTTCCGTCTTCATAGCCGTTGATGATTCCGGCATTTTTTAGCTTGACAAGTGCTGCTTCAAGCGGTGTGCCCGGCTCGACATCGGTAAAAACTCTTTGCACTGTCGGTGCAGGTGAGATCAAAAGCGGTGCATCCGCCGACGCTGACACAAAGGTCAAGGTGAAAGCTCCTGCCGAAACAATAACGGCAAGAAGCAGTGATAAAAACTTTTTCATAAGACTCCTTTGTTTTTTGTTAAAAGAGGTTTTTGCAAATCGTGGGCAAACGAAATGTTTGCCCACGGTGCATAATCTTTTGATTATTTGAGATAGATCTCCGCAAGGATGTAGTCGGTGTTGACTTCAAGAATGTATGCATTAAGAACTTCGGGCTTTGCAAGCTCCGTTGCATCCTCAGCAAAGCGTACCTTGAAGGTATAGCCGAACTTGTCAGCAAGCTTCTTTGCATATTCTGCAACATCAACCTTTGTCTTGCCGTCAACCGTAATCACAGAACCGTCTACCGAAACGGTGTGTCCTGCTTTTTCGATATCCTTTGCGATATCTTCAACAGTCTTTGTCACAACTCTGCCGTTCTGAGCAAGAGTGATAGTCTTGCAGTCCTCAGCAATTGTGACAGTGATATCGTTTGTGATATCAAACTCGGTCTTTTCAAGAACTACTTCATATGCCTTGTTATAGGCAGTTTCAAGCTTTTCGGGAACGACCTTGGAGGTGGTTGTGTTCCAGATGGTTGTGTTGTTCTTATCCACAATCTTTGCAAGGAGATCATAAGCCCTTGTTTTTGCCTCTGTTGCCTTGCCTGTGGTGAGGTAAGAAATCTTTGCAGAAAGCGTGTCATAATAGCCGCCGATTCTGTCAGCCATGAGGTTGATGGTGTCATCAAGCTCTTCCTCGGGAACATTGTTTATAAACCACTCAGCCGCATCATAAATGAGAACAGCGAGCTTGTAAATGAGTGTGAAGTATGCCTCGGAATTGAGGTCTTCACCATCCATCATAAGCGAATATCCGGAAGCGTTTTCAGAACGGTTTGCATCGTCTACCTGATCGATCAGCTCGTTGTAGTCAAGAAGCGCTTCAAGTTCTGCGATATAGGGGTTGAGTGTGTAATACTTGAAGCCCTTGATCTTGGGATCAAGCTTTGCCATCGCCTTGTCGTACATGGGAACAAATCCGTCAATTACAGGATTTATAGTAACCGGAACATAAGAGGATACATAGTATGCTGTTCCATCATATCCGTCCGCCCATACGGCGTTCTTAACCTCCTCAACCTCTGCAATATAGTTGTTAAGAGTTGTATTGAAAATTTCATCGACAACTTCTTCGTCAAGAATCTTGAAGATGACATCGGGAAGCTTATCCTTGATAGTGTCAAGAGTTGTGGTGGCAAGCTTTTCGCTCACCGCGTTGATGATGAATCTGCGGTCTGTGCCGTCATCTTCTGTATTGATGAGATATGCATCGTCGTTCTTGAGCTGAGAAATAAAGGTTTCGATTTCGTCCTCGTATGCTTTCTTTGCAATATCGACAACGTAATCTGTAAATTCACACTCCTCATCAGCTGTGATTCTCAGCTTGATCTCGTCGGTGATGACATCGGCAACTTCTTCTCTGTATACTCTCTGCGAGAACGCATACTGGATAAGTTCGATACGCTTTGCTTTGTCATTCATGATCTCAGCAACAGCATAGTTGATCTGAGTTTCGTTGTATGCAGGGTATTCTTCAGCGATATGTCTCTTCGCAATGGATTCAAATTCTGCCTTGATGACACTGTCGCTGAGGATAAACTCATCTACGATTTCATGGTTTTCGGTGTTTGCAGCATGTCCTGCCATTTCAAGCTTTTCGAGAACTGCTGTTCTGAGGACAGCTCTGTCACCCTTGACCATATTCACAACTGCATCGTGAGTATAATCACAAACGGTTTCCTCGCCAAGGAGGTCAATGAGGGGGTAGTTATAAACCATGTTCATGATCTCACCCTTGGCATTGATTGGAGTGTAATTAATTTCGATGCCCTTGGCATTGAGTTTTATGTTCTTGTCAAAGATCGGTTTTGAAGCATTGAAAATCAAGGTCTTGGCAGCCGGTTTGTTGAGCCAGAGGAAGTCGAGAACCGATTCGGAAGCAAGAGTGTCTTCAGCATAGGGAACTTCGAATGAATAGTTGCCCATGGCACCAAGGAACGATTCAAGATTTACAAGCGCATACATTGTATTGAAATAGTAGTATACATCAATATCAGATGTCACCACGACAGTTTCGTCAAAAGGAACATAGTCTGTGCCGTCATTGTAATACCACTGACCTGCGATCTCATGCATTCTTGCAACTGTAGAATCGGAAATGTAAGATTCCTCAGCTTTGTCGTTGCTTGCCTCATAACCGGGCAGGAAGAATTCGTCAAGTGCGTTCTCAGCTGTTGTTATATCTGCTTCGGGAACTGTTGCGTTTTCTTCAACAACAACAGAATGTCTCTCTTCTCCTCCTATACCGTATTCATAGAAGGTAACTGTGTAAAGCTTTACGATCTTTGCATTAACAGTTGTATCGGCATAGATCTGGGTGGATGCGGTAAATTCTGTTTCAACTCCGGCAAGATCATATACCCAGCCCTTGAACACATAGCCTGCGACTGCGGGATCTGCAGGAAGTGTTCCGACGTTTCCGCCCGAAAGGATATCACCCTTCTGGTCGTACTGTGTACCATCTACATAATATGTAACTGTAAATGTCGTTGCCCACTTAGCGTTGACTGTGATATCGCCTGTTACTGTTACAGGTGCTGTAAAGGCAACATCGGGTGTGGTAGTGTCGTTGTCATGGTCGTAATACCAGCCCTCAAAGCCTACACCTGCGGGATCTGCGGGCATCATAGCTGCAGTAAACTCGTCTCCGTAAAGAACTGTTTCCTGTGCGTGCTGTACACCCTTATCATAGAATGTAACTGTGTAAGGATTCTGTGTCCATTCGGGATATACTGTGATATCGCTCTCAACAACTGTTGCCGCTGTGAACTCTTCTGTCCCTGCTGCGGTGTCATGTACCCACTTCGAGAAGGTATGTCCTTCCTTTTCGGGATTTGTTGCAGGAAGTGCTGTAGTCTGTCCGTCCTCGACCTCGGCAGGTGTTCCGAAAATGTTTCCGCCCTTGTCATCAAGGAAGGTTACGATATGAAGCTTTACAAGCTTTGCATTAACTGTTGTGTCGGCATAGATCTGGGTTGATGCGGTAAATTCTGTTTCAATTCCGGCAAGATCATATACCCAGCCCTTGAATACATATCCTGTCTTTGTGGGATCTGCAGGAAGTGTTCCGACGTTTCCGCCCGAAAGGATATCACCCTTCTGGTCGTACTGTGTACCATCTACATAATATGTAACTGTGTAGTAGGTTGGTGTAGGTCTTCCGCCGGTGCCGGGATTGACAACAGGAGAGGAAGGCTTCTTTTCAACACCTGTTCCTGCGTCGATTCTGCCCACAGTGTGAGTGTCGTGAGCTCCAAGTCCCGTACCCGATGCGGTGCCGCCGGGAACAGTTCTGTCAAGGAAGCTTGCGGGAGTGTTGTAAACTGCATTTTTGAAGTATGCTTCGGTGCTGTAATGATAGAAGTTTACAGTGCCGTTGTAGTCATTTGTGACAATGAGGTCGTCCTTGGTAACATTTCTGAGAGTTACAATACCTTCACCGCCGCGGAATACGATACGGCCTTTGACGATAACGTTTTCAAGAGCAACATTTGTTGCACCGACGCCGTCACCGATGATGAGGTCGCCGTTGATAACGGTGGAATAAAGGTGAACATTGTCTCCGGTGAGGATGACCTCGCCCTCGCAATCACCGAGAGTGACCGCGCCGTCGTTTCTCACATATGCCGCGAAGATATTGTACATGATCTGTGCAAATTCTTCTCTTGTTATGTAGTTGGTGGGGCGGATGGTGGAATCCTCGTAGCCGTGGATATAATCTCTGAGAACAAAGGTAGCAATCGAGCCCTTAGCAAACTCACCGATTTCGTTCTTGTCAACAAAAACATCGAGAAGATGAGGATCCTCGGAGTTTATGACAAGGGCACGGGCGATAACAACTATCGCCTCCTGACGGGTGATGGGATTATTCGGCTTCATGGTACCGTCTTCATAACCGGTAAAGGTTCTCATATTGACAGCCTTTGCCATATCCTCATAATACCAGTTGTCGGGAGTTACATCGGAGTATTTGCCCGCGATATCTGCTTTTATTTCAGCGCCGAAGGCTCTGTTGATAATAGCAGCCATCTCAGCACGGGTAAGAAGATGGCCGGGTCGTACCGTTCCGTCTTCGTATCCTGTAATAAGTCCGTTTTCCACGGCGTCTGTCATTGCGTCCTTGGACCAGCCTGTCGGGAAATCGGAGAACCCGAAAGCGTTCTGATATTCTGTTGCAGCAAACGCTGTGACGGGAACACATCCCACAACAAGAACAAACGCCAGAACAAACGCCAGCATGCTTTTGATTTTTTTCATGCTATTCATCCTTTCTCATTTTGCTTATTGCGCCATTTGTGATTAAATAATGCCCATAACGGCGGTTCCGCTGTCCGTTCACCTGCATGCGAATGCGTGCGGCATCGAGACGATGTCACGCCGCTCGCAAGAATCTCGGCGCAACAGCTCGGACAGTAATACCATTATGCTGCAGTATATTAACTATATAATATACCGAAAAGCACTTTTTGTCAAGCGAAAAGATTGTCCTATTGTGACGAAAAACGCGGTATAAAACAGTGTTTTCCACTGATAAAACTTGTTTTTATGTCTCAGATGTATAAATGTAACTTTTTTGCAAACATCACTTTGAAAAAGGCTTTTTGTTTGTGTTTTTGCGCTTTTTCTTCTTTTTCACCGAAAACCCGAAGAATCCGAGCTTTTTACCCACAGCAAAATACTCTCCGTGAGCAAAAGCGCAAAGACCTGCTTTGTCAAGTCTCAGCTTTCCCGCGCCGTCAATAAGCTCTTCGTCCACATCAACCCCCACGATATCGGCAAGGATCATATCATGGCTTCCGAGAGGAATGATCTTTTCAACCTTACACTCAAGGGACAGCGGACTCTGAGCGATAAGAGGGCACGCAACATGAAACGCAGGCTCCTTTTCAAGTCCGCACAGGCTGAACTTGTCCACATCCTTTCCGCTGCGAACTCCGCAGGTGTCGGCAGCACGCACAAGAGCCTCGGTTGTCAGATTGATGACAAAACATCCCGACTCTTTAATAATATTGTAGGAAAAACGCGACGGACGCACCGAAATATAGGTCTTGGGAGGCTGCGTACAGGTTATTCCGGTCCACGCCACCGTTAAAACATTGTCGCGCTCTCCATCGGAACAGGTCACAAGAGCAGGCGGTATGGGCGCGGTAAGCGCTCCGCCTTTCCAACTTATTTTGCTCATAAAAACTACCTTTCACAATATATTGTCAGACGGCAAAACAAAAAAATTGTTCCGCCTTTTTATTATTTCAAAGCTTTATTTCCACAAAGCTGTCGGCTGTGGCCTTGTCGGGACACACATTGCAATCGACAGCGATAAGCTTTACACCTTTTTCGCGTGCCTTTCGAAGTGCATTTCCGAATTCGGGGTGAGTCTCATCGTTCGGAGAAAAAGCGTCAACACCTTTCATCTGGATGACAAAAAGTATATACGCCTCATAGCCCGACAAAGCACATTCGCAAAGCTCGTTTATATGCTTGACACCGCGTTCGGTGGGTGCATCGGGAAAAAGTGCGACACCGTCCCTTTCGAGAGTACAGCCCTTGACCTCGAGAAATATCTTCGACTTCCCCGCTTCGATATAAAAATCAAAACGCGAGTTTTTGAAAAAGACCTCCCTGCGTATCACGGCATCCTCGCCGAAAAAGCGGCTTTTTTTCAGCCATTCCTCGGCAATGGTATTGGCAGCCTGTGAATCTATGCTGACAAGCTTTTTCCCCTTGCGGACGGTGACAAGATCGTATTTTGTTTTGCGCGACGCATTATCGGCAGCTGCAAGAAAGACCTCGGCTCCGGGAATCAAAAGTTCCTTCAGCCGACCGGTGTTTTTAACATGGACGGTTTCGTTTTTTCCTTCGACCGCCACTGTGGCGCAAAATCTGTTTTCGCGGCTGACAAAAATGCCCTTTGTTACATTTCGGTGCTTCATACTTTCCGTCGCTTTCATTTTTCTAAACATTATAACACAAAACAGGCAGCGGGTAAATATATTTTTATAAAAATCATAAAAATTGTAAAAAACTATTGCAAAAGCCAAAAAATTGTGATATACTTAACGAAGAAAAGATGATACGGACAGTAAAGAGCGGTTTCAGGGCGAACCGCTCTTTACAATTTATTTGAGCACCGTTTTCATCATGAAAGGATCGGTACTATAATAAAATGGAAAAAAAGCCAAAGAAAAAAAACATTGCCGAAACCGTCCGCGAGCTGGTCAAAGACGCTGTCGAAGAATGCGGCTGCACCCTCTGGGATGTGGAATATGTCAAGGAGCCGACAGGCTGGAATCTTGCCATTTATATCGACCGCGAGGGCGGAATAAGCCTTACCGACTGCGAAATGGTAAACGACGCCGTCGAGCCGATCATTGACGAGGCAGACCCGATCGAGGGAAGCTATTGTCTTGAGATCTCCTCCCCCGGTCTTGAACGCGAGCTCAAAAACCATGAACACATCGAGGCTTTTCTCGGCTCGGATGTCGCGGTCAAGCTTTATACCGCAATAAACGGCTCCAAAAGCTTTAACGCTATTCTTTCGTCGCACGACAAAAAAGCAGACACCGTCACCTTTAAGATGACAGATGAAACAGAATGCACTCTTGAACGCAAGGCGCTCGCCAAGCTTTCGACAGTCGCCGAATTCTGATTTTAACGAAAAAATTAAATTTATATAACTTACAACGGAGGAAACCAAAAATGGCAAATGAACAGAAAGAGTTTTTCAGAGCTCTTGATTTGCTTGAAAAGGAAAAAGGCATTCCGAAGGACTACATGATCGAAAAGATCGAGGCTGCTCTTCTCACTGCCTTCAAGAAAGAAACAGGCAGTTCCAACATGAAGGTTGAGCTCAACCCCGAAAAACAGCAGATCAAGGTTTTCAAGCTTCTTGAGGTCGTCGATCCCGATTCCCTCACCATCGTTCAGGAGGCATCCGAGGATGATGACGATGTGGATTTCGATTTTTATGACGACGGCGACGAGCCCTTTGACACCTTCAATCCCGAAACACAGATCAAGGTTGAAGATGCACAGAAAATCAAGAAAACATACAAGGTCGGCGATTTCGTACAGATCGAGATCAAGCCCAAGAGCTTCAAGAGAATCCCTGCACAGACCGCAAAGCAGGTCATCATCCAGGGAATCCGCGAGGCTGAGCGCAAGAATATGATAAGCGAATATGAAAGCAAGAAGGAAGATGTTGTGACCGCCGAGGTTTCAAGAGTCGATCCCGACACCGGAAATGTCCGTCTTGTTATCGGCAAGAATGAGGTTACCCTCAAAAAGAGCGAGCAGATCCCCGGCGAGGTTCTCTCGGTCGGAGATCTCATCAAGGTCTATGTCCTTGAGGTCAAGAGCGAGACCACAGGCCCCGCAGTGCTTCTTTCGAGAACTCACCCCGGACTTGTCAAGAGACTCTTTGAGCTTGAGGTTCCAGAAATTCAGGACGGCACAGTGCTCATCCGCAGCATCGCCCGCGAAGCAGGCTCGAGAACAAAGATCGCCGTATTCTCCCGCGATCCCGATGTTGAAGCCATCGGTGCTCTCATCGGTGCCAAGAACACAAGAAAGAACAACATTATAAAAGAAATCAACGGCGAAAAAATCGATATCATCAAGTACAGTGACGACATCAGTGAATACATCAAGTCAGCTCTCTCCCCTGCCGAAGTCATTGCGGTCGAACAGATCGCCGAGCGCTCCTGCAGAGTTATCGTTGCAGACGACCAGCTGTCACTTGCCATCGGCATGAAGGGTCAGAACGCTCGTCTTGCCGCAAAGCTCACAGGCTTCAAGATCGATATCAAGAGCGCCTCCGAGCAGAAGAAAGCCGCTTTCGAAGCAATCATGAGCGGCAAGGAGGAGCCCTCCACCGCTTTTGGTGAAAAGCTGGCTCAGGCACTCAAAAGCGCTGAAGACGCTCAGGACTGATCTTTAAGGCAACCGGTATTTTACGGAAGAAAGGACTCGGCAAAAAGCCGAACAGGTTATGAACAAAAAGATACCCGAAAGAAAATGTCTGGGTTGCAACATCCGCAGACCGAAGGGAGAGCTCGTCAGAGTCGTAAGACTTCAGGACGGAAGCGTAACTCTCGACAAAACCGGAAAGATTTCGGGCAGAGGTGCATATATCTGCCCCGATATCAAGTGCTACAACAAAGCGAGAAAAGCAAGGAGATTTGAAACAAATCTTGAAATAGAAATCCCGTCCGAGATGTATGATGCCCTTGCCGCACAGCTTGAAACGGAATAGGAGGGCGAAAAATGAAAAAAGAAAAAAAGTTCTTCCCCACCGATGAAAACAGACTTTATCCCGACAGGCGCGATGATCTTGAGGTAAATATCGAAAAGATCTTCGGTGCTCTCGGACTTGCCATGAAAGCGGGAGGTCTTGCCGTCGGCACCGAAGCTGTGACACTTGCAATATCAAAAGGAAAGGCTCGAATCGTCTTTCTGACCGAAGACATTTCTGACAATTCAAAGGATAAGCTTATGTCAAAACTTTATGCTTTCGGAACAAAATACATCATCCTGCCATGCGGTATGGCACAGCTCGCTTCCCGTCTGGGGAAATCGGGCTTTACCACATCGGCGGCACTCACACGGCCGGGTTTTGAAAAGATCATCTTCAAATGTATGGAAGATATCAACACCGTAAAATCACATGATAACACTACGGAGGTGCAGTAACATATATGGCACAGACAACTACTAAGGTAAAAATAAGCGCCCTCGCCAAGGATCTCGGTGTCAAGGGCAAGGAGATAGTGGATTATCTTTCCTCAAAGGGTGTCGCCGACAAGTCCACCTCGGCAACACTTGAGGATAAAGAGATCAACCTCATTCTCAATCACTATACAAAAAAATATGAAGTGACAGACATTTCGGCATATTTTGCCCTCGCTGCAAAGGCACAGAAGGAGGAAGCTCCTGCCGTCTCTGAAGAAAAGCCTGTCAAGAAAGAAAAGACAGAAGAAAAGGCTCCCGAGGTCAAAAAGGAGGCTCCCGTTGCCGCGGAAAAGGCAGAAAAGAAGCCCGAACCCGCAAAAGAGCCTGTCAAGGAGCAGCCCAAAAAGCCCGCTATCAATCAGAACGCCATCAATTCGGCGGCATCGATTGCAAAGCGTGCAGCTGAGCTTGCAAACAGAAACAACAATAACAACGACCAGCGCAGACCGGCAGGTCGCGACGAAAGAAAGCCCTTCGAACAAAGAGGCAATCAGGGCGAAAGACCGCAGAACAACCGCTTTGACAGAGCCTCCGACAGAAGACCCGAGCAAGCTCCCCAGAAGACAGAAATCTTCGGCAAGGACGGCTTTGTCAAGGTTGAGAGCGCAAAGCCCAACCAGAATCAGAAGCCCAAGAACTCCTTTGACAAAAACCGTCAGAACAACAAGTTCGGAAAGAACGGCGCAGGTGTTGACAAGGATGACGATTACGGTCAGTCCGTCCGTCAGCCCAGCATCCGCCCCATTTATGACAAGGACGGAAGAGCCCGCAGCCGCTATGCTTCCACCACAACTTTAAGCGAAGCAGAGGTCAAGCGTCCCGAGGGCGGTGTAAGAAACGATTCCAACGTCCGTCTTGTGGACATCAGAAGTCACGAAGTCGACCTTTCCAAATATGATGAAAAGCTCGACAATCTTGCCGCAGACGCCGTAAAGGACGAGGGCGGAAAGAAGAAGCAGAAGAAGGGCGGAATGCAGCAGCAGACCAAGGGTGCCGGCGGACGCATCGCCCGAAACGAATCGGCAGCCCGCGGGTTTGCCGTTCAGCCCAAGGGCAAGGCAGGCAAAAAGGGCAAGGGTGCTCCCGCTCCCGCCATCGAGGTCAAGAAATTCACAGGTCCCATCACTCTCCCCGAGGAGATCATGATCTCGGATCTTGCAGCAAAGCTAAAGATCACCACAGGTGAGGTTGTAAAGAAGCTTCTCATGATGGGTCTCGGCATGGACGCTGTCGGTGCCAACAAGTTCGTTGACTATGACACAGCATATCTTCTTGCCGATGAGATGGGCGTTGTTGCCGAAAAGGAAGTTGTCATCTCGATCGAAGAAAAGCTCTTCTCGGATGTGGAAGACAAACCCGAGGATCTTGTAAACAGAAGCCCTGTTGTCTGCGTTATGGGCCATGTTGACCACGGCAAGACCTCGCTTCTCGACGCCATCCGTCATTCAAATGTAACCGCAGGCGAGGCCGGCGGTATCACCCAGGCTATCGGTGCTTACAGAGTCAAGGTTAACGGACGCGATATCACCTTCCTTGACACTCCCGGTCATGAAGCCTTCACCGCAATGCGTGCGCGCGGCGCCAAAGCAACAGACGTTGCAATTCTTGTCGTTGCCGCAGACGACGGAATCATGCCTCAGACAATTGAGGCCATCAACCACGCAAAAGCCGCAGGCATTTCGATCATCGTTGCCATCAACAAGATGGATAAGGTCGGTGCAAATCCCGACGCGGTAAAGCAGAATCTTACAGCTCACGAGCTTGTTCCCGAGGAATGGGGCGGCGACACTATCTGTGTTCCCGTTTCCGCTCTCAAGCGTCAGGGTATTGACGAGCTTCTCGAAATGGTACTTCTTGTTTCGGATATGCAGGATCTCAAGGCGAACCCCAACCGCGAGGCAAAGGGTATCGTAATCGAAGCAAAGCTCGACCGCGGACGCGGTCCTGTGGCAACCGTTCTTGTACAGAACGGTACTCTCCATCAGGGAGATGTTGTCATTGCCGGCACTGCCATCGGCCATGTACGCTCGATGTGCGACGAAAACGGCAAGACCATGAAAGCGGCAGGTCCCTCTGTTCCCGTTGAGATCACAGGCCTTTCGGAGGTTCCCGAGGCAGGTGACGAATTCCGCGCCGTTGAGGACGAAAGAATGGCACGAGAGCTTGTTGAAAAGAGAAAGAACGACGCCAAGGAGGAGGAATTCAAAGCCAACGCCAAGGTTTCGCTCGATACTCTCTTCGATCAGATCAACGAGGGCACAAAGGAGCTCGCCATCATCGTCAAGGCAGATGTTCAGGGTTCTGCCGAGGCTGTCAAGGCTTCCCTTGAAAAGCTTTCGAACGAAGAGGTCAAGGTTCGCGTCATCCACTCGGCTGTCGGCGGTATCAAGGAAAGCGACGTTATGCTTGCCGATGCCTCCAATGCCATTATCGTCGGATTTAATGTCCGTCCCGACAAGGGTGCGACAGACTCCGCCGATCAGAAGAAGGTCGACATCCGCACCTACCGCATCATCTATGAGTGCATCGAAGAGATCACCGCCGCCATCAATGGTATGCTTGCTCCCGAATTCAGAGAAAATGTCATCGGTCACGCCGAAGTGCGCCAGACCATCCATGTTCCCAACATCGGCTTTATCGCAGGCTCTTATGTTCAGGACGGCAAGATCACAAGAAATGCTCAGATCCGCGTTGTGCGCGACGGCATAGTTATCTACGAAGACAAGATCGCATCTCTCCGCCGCTTCAAGGACGATGTCAAGGAAGTGGCACAGGGCTTTGAATGCGGTATTGCGCTCGAACGCTTCAACGATATCAAGGAGCACGACATTCTTGAGGCCTTCGTAATGGAAGAGATCAAGAGAGACATCAAGAACGAGCTCTGATAAATAAAAGATCCTTAAGTTTTCACCCCGCGTCTTTTTTCGTATAAATCGGCGTGGGGTGTGCCATAATTTATAATAAAAGTTTTTTGCGCAGCTTTTTTTCAAAAAAGCTGCCACCGTCGAGGGCGTGTGCCCTCGTCGCTGTCCGCAGACAGCGAAATTCCCTGTCCTTCATCAAGCGCAGGATGGGGTGAATTGCACGGAGTGCAAGAGGGGAAACCCTCGCCGGGGGTTCCCCCTCTTTAACTCTAAAAACAAGGAAGGTTATTTATGCCATCAAAAAACAGAGGCGCCGCCTCTTTCAAAACAGCCCGCATCAATGAAGAGATCGCAAGAGAGCTTAATGAGATCCTGCGTTCGGTCAAAGATCCCAGAGTATCGGGAGCTTTCATCAGCATCGTAAATGTTGATACCACCCCCGACCTCAAATACTGCAAGGTACGCTTCAGTGTTTACAACGGCGATGCGGCACAGGCTGCAAAGGGCATGAAGAGCGCCGCGGGCTTCATCCGCCGCGAGCTTGCACAAAGACTCGACCTGCGCCTGACCCCCGAGCTTGCCTTTATTCCCGACTCAAGCCTTGAGCACGGCGCTCACATATCAGCCATCATCGAAAGCCTGAAAAAAGAAAAGGACGATTCAAAAGTCAAATGAACATCCGAAGAAAAAAGGTTTCAACAGCGCTGGAGCTTTCAGCAATAATAATCCTCTGCACGATTCTTATTGTTTTGTTCGTGCAATATTGCCTTTTGAAAAACTCGGTATCTGTATCCACCGCCACTCACCCGAACCACAGCTTTTTGCAGAATAATGACACACCTGCCGAGGATGATTTTTCATCCCCGGATATTGTGGTGCCCGAATTTATAGGCTTTGTATCCGATTCAAAACAGCTCACCCCTGTGTCCCTTGACGCGCGGCGACGCTTTGTTTCCGAAACAAAACCATATCTTCTGGCTGTTTTTTCGGACATCAGCACAGTGATGGAGTTTTCTTCGGAAAGCGCAAAAAATGAGTATATAGAAAATGTGATCGACGCGCATCAAAGCTATCTTTATTTCAGATTTGCCAACGATCTGCCGGCGGGCTGCTTTGTTCCCGCCGTCGGCGGATATACTCTTGACAGCATTTTCCATTCATTCAATGTAAAGGATCTGTTCGTTTTTTGCACCGAAACGGGTGAAATATCGGGAATTGCCCTTGATTCCGAAGGAAAGCTTACGGCGCTTTCGGTGAGGGACAGAAGCTCGCTTTCTCTCGAAAGCTTCGGCTCGCTCGACCTCTCCGACGGCATGGCGCGCTTTGATTTTGCGCTGTTTGCCGACAGAAAATATCCCGTACTTACATCAACGGTAGCTTTTCGCAATATTGCGGCATATACTGATACCGGAGACTTCACCACCGGCAACGACGATGCAATCTCCCAGGTGCTTGACACCTTCGGCTTCAACCCGAACAGCACAAGCTTCTACCGCACTCAGGACAGCTTGACATATGTCGAACAGGCAGGAGAGCTTTCGCTGTCTTCTGACGGCAGCATTACCTATTCCTCCTCGGGCGAGGGAATCGACCTTGCGAATATCCTGAACGATTCGAAAACAGACTTCTCCTTCGAAGATAAAATAATCGCAGCCCGTACCATCGCAAGCCGTCTTGACAAAGAGCTTTTCGGCGGCTACGCCTCCCTTTGCCTGCATTCGGTTTCATACAGCGATTCGCTTCTCACCCTGAAATTCGCATATATGGCAGACGGTATTTTGATAGAAGACACAAAGGGCTGTGCGACGATGGTTTTTGATGACAGCACACTGACATATGCCGACATCCGCGCAAAAAGCTATGCAAGGCTTGACAGCACCTATACCGACATCCCGCAAAAGCTTCTTTTTGCCTTCTCGTCAAAAAACTTTGACGCAAACAACCCACCGGCAGGCTTTCCCGTCACATATACCGAAAACGAAAACTCGGTTTATGTCGTGCGTTCTGCAATACTGTATCGGGATACCGAAAAAGCAAGCCCCGGAAAGGAGGATAACCGATGAATCTGCACAGAACAAATCTTGCTCTCATAATTATCCTCATACTTATCAACATTTTTCTCGCCTTCACGGTTTTTAACACCTACAAAAACACAATGATCCTCCCCAACGAACTCATTTCCGAGTCAAGAGAAAATCTTGCCGCCCGGGGCATCACCTTTGATGACAGGATCATTGACAAAAAATACAACACCAAGACCGTATACAAATACACCTCCAGTATGATATTTGCCGAGGAAATGAAAGACAGCGCGCAGTATACTCACCCCTGTCTTATCAACGCCATCGCATATCTTTCCTCCCAAAGCAAGCAGGAGCTTGAAGACACGGTCAGATATTTTGACGTTCCCGACGGAACATCTATTTCGGTATCAAACAAAAACGGCGATGCCGAAGCCTCCGCCATGATTACGGGACAGACAGGATTTGAGTATTCAAGCGCAAAGTTCAACAGCCTTGTGGTCGTCACCGAGATCAAAAACACTCTTTCAGAGCTTCCCGAAACAGATGAAAACTTGCGTCTGCATAAGAGCATCACGGAGTTCTTCAAGGAGGTCTACGGAACAAAAATAAAAGCAAGAGGTATAAAGCTCAAAGAGCTTGACGGCGGTCAGCTTTATACCTGCATCCTCACCATCGACGGCGATGACATCAACGGTATGCCTGTCTGCTTTTATATAAAAAACAGCAAGATACTTCATGTCAGCGGAAATCTTTTCTTTGTTTTGCCAAAGGCAGAGTATGAGGCAAAGCTTATCGACGGCATAAATATTCTTTACAGCCTTCAGCAGTACACCTCAAATAACGCAAAGGTACTGTCACAGAAGCACGAATATTCCACAGTAAACCTGGAAAATGACGGAACATACATCTACCCCGTATGGCGTCTTGAATGTGAGATCGGACAAAAAAACGAAGCTCCCATTTTCAATGCGCTGACCGGTGAATATGTCAAAACACCATAATCGGATATTTTGTCGGACAAATTCGCAGTTTTTTCAAAAATAATCAAAAAAATTCGATAAACCTATTCCATTTTTGGAATAATAGTGTTATACTATATATGTATATCTGTGTAAGTGGGTTTTCCTCTTACACCCCACTGTGTTATACATTCTGCTTTTCGCAGATAACGAGTAAGTCAGGAGAAATTTGGATGGAAAAGGAAAAGTTAGTCATTAACGGCGGAAAGCCGCTAACCGGAGAGATCGAAGTCAGCGGAATGAAAAATTCTGCCGTTGCGATCATTTTCGGCACGATTCTTACCGAAGACAAATGCGTCATCGAAAATCTCCCCAACATCAGTGATGTGACCCATTCGCTCGCCATTCTCCAGAGTGTCGGCGCAAAGGTCAAGCGTATAAACAAAACAACCTACGAAATAGATACAAGAAAGATCAAACCCGGCTCCTCCCCTTATGAGCTTGTCCGCAAAATGCGCGCCTCCTACTACATTCTCGGTGCGGAGCTTGGCAGATTCGGCAAGGCTCACGCGGCATATCCGGGCGGATGCGATTTCGGCACACGCCCCATCGACCAACATATCAAGGGCTTTGAGGCTCTTGGCGCAAAGATCGATGTGGAAAGCGCATATATTGATGCAGACGCCACCGAAAACGGAGGACTTGTGGGTGCAAACATCTACATGGACTGCGTAACCGTCGGTGCCACCATCAACATCATGCTTGCCGCCTGCAAGGCAAACGGCACCACCATTATTGACAACGCCGCACGCGAACCGCACGTGGTCGATCTTGCAAACTTTCTTAACGCTTCGGGCGCAAACATCACAGGTGCGGGAACAGACGTTATTAAAATAAAAGGAGTTCAGAAGCTCCACGGCGTAAATTACGCCGTCATTCCCGACATGATAGAAGCAGGCACCTTCATGGTTGCTGCCGCCGCCACAGGCGGAGATCTTCTCATCACAAACCTCATCCCCAAGCACGTCGAATCGATTTCGGCAAAGCTTATCGAGATGGGTGTCAATGTGGAAGAATTTGATGACTCGATCAGAATTTCAAGATCGGGCGCACTCAACAAGATTTCAGTTAAAACCCTGCCCTATCCCGGATTTCCCACCGACATGAACCCGCAGATGTGTGTTCTCATGTGTCTTGCAGACGGTGTGAGTATGCTGTCCGAGGGCGTTTGAAATAACCGTTTCCGTTATGTGGAGGAGCTCATTCTCATGGGCGCCGACATCAAGGTCGACGGAAAGCTTGCGGTCATTCAGGGTCCCACCGAGTTTTCTGCCGCTCCCGTAAAAGCGGTTGACCTGCGCGCAGGCGCCGCCATGATAATCGCGGGACTTGTGGCATCGGGAAAGACCGAGATCGAAAACATCCACCACATCCAGCGCGGATATGAGGACATCGTCGGAAAGCTTTCCAAGGCAGGCGCCGACATCAGGCTTGTCACCATCATCGACAACACCGATTCGATGCCTATTGCAAACTGAATAATCAAAAAAGCTGTTTATAAGAGGCATACTCTAAAGGGCAGTAAAAGGGGTTGTAGCAAAACGAATTGTTACAACCCCTAAATTTGTATAAATTCAATAATTTTCGTAGGGAACAACCTGTGTGTCGTTCCGCTTTTTTGTGTAAAATGCGAAATTCGCTGCGTCCTCTTGTCATTGTAAAAACAATCTATTTCCCATTTCAAAACATCAGAATTTGAAAGCTTTGTCGTTTTTCTGTAAACTTTATTATTGTACATAGCTTTTATGCAGATAATTCTTTAAGTTTTTCTCTTATCGCCGCAAGCGCAAGGGCAGGCTCATCAATGTTTTCCACCGCGGTTTCCATCGGGCAAAAACCGGTGTTTGTGCGGTTGCGTATTGCGGGAACAAGCTTTGCATAGCTTATATCCACCGAATACTTTTTGAAAACCTCCAATGCTTTTTCACTTATGACCTGCGCGTAAACGCATTTTATTCCGAGAAGAACATAAAGGAAAGCTGCGGCTTTTCCGATGACCTTGTCGGCGGCGCAAAGACCGCAAGGGTCGATACCCTCATCAAGATAGGAAAGAAGCGGCTTCACTCCGCGCTCGATGCTTTTATATATTCTCTCGCCGTCTGTAAAACAGCAAGTAAGCTCCTCTGTGACGAGGAGCTTACTTGCTTTTTCAAGATTCTCATTCATGCTTCGCAAGGCTTTCGATGTAAAAGAGGGTGAGAGGGATCATTGTCCACTGTAATGCAAGCCCGAAAAGACCTGTCTTCAGGCTGTAGATCACCGACACAGGCGCAATCTTTGTGGCATCAAATACATAGAAAGCAATCGCAAGAGCCGCAATTCTCACAATGCGTCCCGCAAGCTGGGCAACGAGCACCTTTGCGACAGAGGGCATTTTCACTCCTGCCATAAGACCTGCGAAAAGACCGTAGGCACAAAGCTCAAGCATCATGAAGGGAAGATTTGTAATATACGGCATTCCTGTGAGAGCAAAGCTTGCAAGAGGCGAAAGAGCACCCGAAACGGCACCCGCTGCAGGACCTGCGAAAAGACCCACAAGGATTACCGGCAAATGCATCGGAAGAAAAATTTCACCTAAAGATGTGCCAAGTCCCGAGGTTGCTCCAAGAATATGGAATATCTGCGGAATTACCACAGCGCAAACCACCGAAACAAGTGTGGCGACCGTTTTTACCTTTAACGAAAGAGTTTTTTTGTTCTGTAAGACCTTTGTTGACATGATCTTCTCCTTTCATATACAGTAATTTTTGTCTATACTGACATTCTATCATCAATGTGTGAATATTTCCACATATTTTATCGGATATATATATTATTTTCTCGGAAAATTGTTGACGCGGTATTTATATTCCGACGGGGTTTCGCCCGATATCTTTGTGAAAATTCTCGAAAAATAGTGCTGATCGTCAAAACCGAGGTCTGCGCTTACCGTCTTGATCGAAAGCTCGGGGGAATTTAAGAATATCTCCTTGGCGCGGTTTATTTTGAATTCGGTTATATATCTGTTGGGGGTGGTGGAAAACTCGCTTTTGAAATATCTTGTCAGCTGGGACTGGGACATATTGCAATAATCGCAAAGATCTTCAACTGTTATTTTTTTCGAATAGTTCTGCTTGATGTACCAGACGGCTTTTTTCAGGTGGTGGGTGATCTCGACAATCTGGGTATCGGCATCGACGGAATACAGCTTTTCGGACACCGAGGTCGAAAGAAGTGCCAGAAGCTCGCAAAGATAGACCGCCATGTAAAGATAGTTGTCCGCCTTGTATTTTTTCAAAAGCTTTTCTATCTTCGCACAAACCGAAAGCAGCTTTTCTTTTTCAAAATCCGAATGTGCTTCAAGATATATGTCGGTCATTTCCGAAACGAAAAGATTGTTTGAAGAGAGAAGTGCTTCCTCAAGACTGCTTTTTTTGCGGGCAATCTGCCCGGCGGCTTCCCGGAAGCTTTTTTCCACCACCTTTTGCGCCGTCGAAAAGTGCACATACAAAAGCTTGCACATTCCATCCTCCACGGCAGTTCGCGTATAGCTCTGTTCGGCAGGGATGAAAACACATTCGCCCTTCGAAAGAAGATGCTTTTCGCCGTCTGTGTCAATACAGCAGCTTCCGTCGAGGCTGAATATGAGAATATTGAATGGATCTGCCGCCTTCCAGGTGTTGTTTCTGACCACGATATACGCATTTTCAATTTTGGGAAGAGCTCCAATGTCAAAGCAATAGACCATGTTTTCCCCTCCTTTTTTCATCAAATGACGGTTTTGTCCACCAAAACGCCTGTTATGTCTATGTACAAGTTTAACACAAATTTCTATAATTGTAAATAACAACAAGAAAATTTTCGGAGGAACTTTTTATGCAGAAAAAATGGAAAGTAGCCGTCATGGGCAGCTGAACCTTTGCAAACTGGCAGTATTTCCCGAATGTGACAAAAGAAGCAAACGCTCAGATTGTGGCGGCTGTGGATATCGTTCCCGAACGCGCCATCGAGGCTTGCGAAAAATACGGCATCCCCAACTGGTACGAAAATGTATATGACCTCATCAAAAACTGCGATTTCGATATCGCCATTGATGCCGCCTCCATCCAGGCACATCACGAGATCAACATGGCTGTTCTTTCGGCAGGCAAGCATCTCATCACCCAGAAGCCTGCGGCTCCCACCGTTGAAATGCTCACCGAGCAGATCGAGCTTGCGAAGAAAATGAATGTCAAATTCGTCTGTGTGCCCATCCATCCCATGCGCTATGACCTCAACTTTGCAAAGCAGATGATAAAGGACGGCACCGTCGGCGAGCCTTATTATGCAAAGTGCAACCTCAGCCACGGCGGACCCGAATATTTCCAGTATCGTGATTCCGACCCCTCATGGTTCTTCGAGACGGGGGCAGGAGCACTTGTGGATATGGGCGTTCACGGTCTGCAGATAGTCACATCCATCTTCGGCCCTGCCAAAGCCTTCGCCTGCATGGCAAAGGTGACAACTCCCGTAAGGGAAGTCCGCTCGGGCAGCTTTGACGGCAAAAAGATCAAGACCGACAAGATCCCCGATCATTATGTCATCACCCTCGATTACGGCGAAGGAAAAATGGCTATGGTTGAAACAGGCTTTTCCGAAAAGGCCTCTCGCTCTCCCCAGCTTGAGATCTTCGGCGAACGCGGAACCATATCTTTCACAAAGCCTTACATGACAAATCCCGTTCCCGAGGTTTATATTGACTGTCCCGAAAAGGGTGTGCGCGGCTGGATGACTCCCGACGAATGGGTAAATCCTCCAAAAAAGCTCATCAGCCAGTGCTGCTGTCTTGCCGACATCATCGATGCCATCGAAAACAACAAAACTCCAGTCCTTTGCCCCGAGCACGCAAGACACGTGCTTGAAATCATGACTAAAATTCCGCAGGCAATAGAAAGCGGATGTACAATAAAGCTTGAAACCACATTCTGAGGTAATAGAAAATGAAAAAATACCGTGTTGCCTATATCGGCATGGGACACATCCACCTTATAAACCTTTCGCACGATTTCGCGCGTCATCCCGAAATGTTTGAGCTTGTGGGAGTTGCAGAGATTCCGTCTCAAATGGAAAACCGAGAGCTTCACACAAAGCTCAATAGCCCCACCGATGTTAAGCTTCCCTTCTGGGATGACTACAAAGAGCTTCTTGCGGCAAACATCGATATCGCCGTCATCTGCACAGATATCAAGGATCATGTGGAAATATCCGAGGAAACTCTCGGCATGGGAATCCACACGGTCATCGAAAAACCCATGGCGTGCAACATGGAGGATGCCAAGCGAATCTACAAGGCATACAAGAATAGCTCGGCTGAGCTTATCGTCAACTGGCCGATTGCCTGGTTCCCTGCTTACAGGAAGGTGAAGGAGCTGGCAGATTCAGGGGTGGTCGGAGACATCCTGCGAGTTCAGTACAGAAGCCCCTGCACAATAGGACCTTACAAATTTTCCGAGCATCCGATGGAGGAGCTTGAAAAGCTCTAGTGGTACAAGCCCGAACGCGGCGGCGGATCGATCTGTGACTATGCGGGATATGGCTGTGTGCTCACCACCTGGATCGCCGGAAAGACTGCAAAAAGAGTTGCAGGCTTCAAGAAAAATTTCACCATGAAGCAGTTTCCTGCCATTGAGGACTATTCGGTCTTTTCAATAGATTTCGGTGACAGCATGGGTCTTATCGAAGGCTCATGGTCGACCATGAGCAACGGCGAGATCAAAACAGGTCCCATCGTTTACGGCTCGAAGGGTGTCATCGTTGCCGACAGATTTGACCCCGAAGTCAAGGTCTATCTTGATGTCATTCCCTATGTTCCCTCCCCCCCTGCAAACGAAGTATATACCACCGGAGGCCCCTTGGACATTCCCGATGACGCGGCGGCAAATCTTTACAGACACCTTGAACTTCGTGAACCGCTCAACGAAATGATAAGCGCCGACTTCAACATGAAGGTCATGGCGGCATTTGATGCAGGCATCCGCTCATGTGAAAGCGGCAACATCGAAAATATAATCGAACCTTTCGACGACTGAAAAGGAGAAGAAAAATGAGTAAATTGAGAGTAGCAGTTATCGGTACGGGAATGATCGCCAACAGTGCGCATTTTCCCGCACTCAATATTCTTAGAGAAGAAGGACTTGTGGAGGTTGTGGAGGTTGCCGACATCCGAGAAGAGGTTGCGGCAGAAACCGCAAAAAGACACGCGGTACCCAACTATTACAAGGATCCCCAGAAAATGCTCGACGAGCAGAAGCCTGATTTTGTTGCAGTCTGCACCCCTAATGTTCATCATAAGGAATGGACCATCAAAGCTCTTCAGGCGGGTGCACATGTCGCCTGCGAAAAGCCGATGGGCCTTTCGGTGGCAGATGTCAAAGAAATGTGGCAGACCGCCCGCGATTGCGGAAAGATGCTCTTTCCCTGCCAGTGCATGAGATGGAGAAACTATATGCAGCGCTCAAAGGAGCTTGTGGATTCGGGAGAGCTGGGTGATATCTATTTCTCAGACATCGAATTTATCAGAAGAATAGGCATTCCCACCTGGGGCATGTTCCATATGAAGGAGTACAACTTCGGCGGTCCTTTCTGTGATCTGGGCGTGCATCTCATCGACTCGCTCCTCTGGATCGTCGGTGACAAGAAGGTGGAAACAGTTTCGGGAAGCACCTTCACAAAAATTGCAAATCAGGGCGAAGATATCCTTTTAAGCCTTGCCGAAAGCGGCGCTTACAGCGGAGCCTTCACTCCCCGTCCGTATGACTTTCGCGAATTCAACGTTGAAGAATTCGCCACAGGCTTTATGCGTCTTGAGGGCGGCATGAGCGTCAACTTCAAGTTCTCCTGGGCGATCAATCTTCCCACCACAAACCTTGACATGGTCATCTGCGGCGACAAGGCAGGTCTTTCGGTAAACAAGGAAAAGCTTTACAAAAATGTCGGCAGATTCCAGTCGGAATGCGACCTCAAATGGTTTGACAACGGCGCATACAAGGGCGTTCCCTTTGAACAGCACAGATATATGTACCGCAACATCATCAACACCATCGCAGGCAAGGAAGAATTCCTCATCAAGGAGCATCAGAACATCGAGGTCACAAAGGCCATCGAAGCTTTCTATAAGTCGGCAGATTTGCACCGAGAGATCAGCCTTGTTGACTGACACCAAAAAGAGAAACCCGGTCAGGGTTTCTCTGAGCTTGTCGATAAAGTATCATTCGAAAAAGAAGAGGGAAACCCCGGCGAGGGTTTCCCTCTTGCACTGCGTGCAATTCACCCTTCCTGCGCTTTTTGAAGCACAGGGTGTTTCGCTCTCTGCGGAGAGCGACCAAAGGCGCTGCGGAAGTTTGCATACAAACTTCTAAAGTTGCTACGCAACTTCCACTTTGGAAACTGAAACCTTTTTGAAAAAAGGTTTATCAAAAACTTTAGTTAGGTTTTGCGACAAGCTGAGAGAAACCCTCATCGGGTTTCTCTTTTTTACCCAAACATGACAAGATATCTAAAAATTATAATAAGATTTATATATAAATACTCCCCTGTTTGTGATAGACTTTAGATAAGAATTTTTATTTTTCAAAAAGGAGACAAGCAATGAAAATAACATGGCTCGGGCAGGCTGGTCTTATGTTTGAGACAGGCGGAAAGCTCATAATGGTCGATCCATATCTTTCAGACAGCGTTAAGGAGATAGAACCCCAAAACTTCCGCAGAGTTCCGGTGGATGACAACTTTTTGAAAATAAGACCCGACATCATCGTCCTCACCCACAACCATCTCGACCACACCGATCCCGAAACCTTAAAACACTATCTTGAAGGCAAGAGCGGCGTTCTTGTGCTGGCATCGGAAAACGCGTGGCAGAATGTCCGAAAGCTTTTCCCGGGTGGGAACAACTATGTCCTGTTCAACCGCGGTACAGTCTGGACAGAGGGCAATGTGAGATTTACGGCGGTATATGCAGAGCACTCCGATTCGTGCGCCATCGGTGTCATAATCGAGGCCGAGGGCAAAAAGTATTATGTGACAGGCGACACACTTTACAACAAAAAGCTTTTTGAAGATATCCCTTGCGATATCGATGTTGTTTTTCTTCCCGTAAACGGGGTCGGCAACAACATGAACTTTGCCGACAGCTGTGCTTTCTGTGAAAAACTCGGCGCGATCGCCGTCCCCATGCACTGCGGACTTTTTGACAACAAATCTCTTTCGGATTTTCCATATAAAAACAAGGCAGTTCCCCAGTTTTTCAAAGAAATCATTATACCGGGGGTATAAAAATGAAGATCACGCGTCTTGAACTTATCAAAGTAAAGCCCAGATGGATGTTCTTAAAGATGTACACCAATTGCGATATAGTAGGTCTCGGCGAGCCTGTGCTTGAGGGTCATTGCAACTCGGTGGAGGCGGTCATCAAGGAATTTGAAGAATACCTCCTCGGGCGCGATCCGATGCAGATAGAAAACCATGTTCAGGCACTCTACCGCGGCGGACCGCTTATGATGTCTGCCATCAGCGGCATCGAGCAGGCTATGTGGGACATCAAGGGAAAATATTACAACTGCCCGGTTTATGAAATGCTCGGCGGAAAATGCAGGGACAAAATCCGTATGTATACCCACATCAAAAGAGCAGGTGTTGCAGGAGAATTTTCGATCGACGAAATGCTGTCGATCACCGACGAAAGACTTAAAGACGGCTATACCGCCCTCAAATATTCCATTATCCCTCCCATCCGAGCCATTGAAAATCCCGAAAACACCGAAAAGCATATTGAAAGATTTGCGCGCGTAAGAGAGCGTATCGGAAACCGAGTTGACCTTGCCATCGATTTCCACGGCAGAGTTTCTCCCGCTATGGCAAACATTCTTATCGAAAAGCTCAAGCCCTACAACCCTATGTTCGTGGAAGAGCCCTGTCTTCCCGAAAATGTCGACTGCATGGTCGAAATATCGAGAAAAACCACCGTTCCCATTGCCGCAGGCGAAAGACTCTTTGGCAAATGGCAGTACCGCGATCTCATAAACAAGCAGGCCGTCAGCGTAATCCAGCCCGACATCTGTCATGTGGGCGGCATCTATGAGGGCAGAAAGCTTGCCGCCATGATCGAAATGTATTACGGCAGTGTTGCTCCCCACAATCCCCTGGGTCCCATTTCTCTTGACGCGTGTCTTCAGCTTGACACCTGCATCCCAAATTTCCTTGTACAGGAGCATCCCGACAAATCCGATCTCGGAGTTGGTTATATCAAAGACCCCTTTGTCATAAAGAACGGTTATATTGACATTCCCACAAAGCCCGGACTTGGCATTGAGCTTGACGAAAAGGCTCTTGAAGACAAAATATATGACGGCAACTGGACAACTCCCCGCCAGTATTACGAAGACGGAAGCATTGCCGACTGGTGAATACAAAGCTAAGCGGCTGACCACTGCGGTCAGCCGCTTTTTTTACTTATCAATGCCGACGATCACAGCATCCTCCGGATTGAAATAATCATCGAGATTTGAGCTGTATCCCGCCGCTTTCCAAGCCTGATCAAAGGTTATGTCCTTGCTGTTTGAAAGGACGACATATGTGCTGTCACGGGCAGCCAAATGCATCCGCCCCTCTATCACAAGACGGTATTTGTAGCTGTGTCCGCTCTCGGTTCGGTAGCTGCCGTCGCTCAGCTCATAATATTCGACGGTTGTAACTATCTCGCCTTCATCAAAAAAGCTTTCAACCAAGGATGCATCGGTTTTTTCATAGGTTCCAGCAATATGCACCTTTCCCCTTTCGCATCCGAAAAGCGACAGCGAAAGAAGCATGAGTGCAACGGCTGCTTTGAATCCTTTCATTTTTCTCCTCCTTTTTTTCTTTCAACAAGAGAAAGTATGAGATAACATAAAAGAAAAGCTGAAATGACAATCACAATGTCACACGGCGAAAAAGCGATTCTTCCCATCGGCTCGAAAAATACACCGGCTCCATAGCGGTAAAGCTTGCCGTCAAGCAATATAAGCTCTCCTAAATACATGAGGACAACCGTAATCGCTGAGGTGACCGAGGGCAGAACGATCGAGCAAAGCTTTCCTCTTCCAACGGCAAAGGAGGCATGGAAAATACCTGCAGTAAGCCCGAAAACCACAAAGAACACTGTCATCAGTATTGCCGACAAAGGCGATACAACAATCTCCCCTGTGCGCCAGAAGGCGGTAAAGCAGGCAAGAATACAAAGAGCAAGGAAAAGAAGGGTTGAAGTTGCCTGAAGAGAAAGAACCGCCTTTCTTTTTGCGTTTTCGCCGTCAAGCTGTGCATAGCCGTAGATGCAGTTAAGTATTGCAGCGACAAGCAACACGGAGATTATATAAAAATGAAGCTTAAAAGCGGGAGAATAGTCGCCGATCAGCATTTCGCCTGCGCTGTATATTTTTGTCGTATAGCTTGACGGAGCCACATAACACATAAACATCTGCCAGCTTTCAAGAGTCGTTTCAACCGTTTCGGTAACGATAACAAGCCTTTCAAGCAAAAGCTCGGTCACAAGAAAAACAGCAACCGAAAGAAAAGCCGCCACGGCATACGCCGCCTTTTTGAGATACTTCACAAGAATCGGAAGAAGAAGTGTTCCGCAGATGACCGCCACACTTACGGGAGTATACGGAATCAGATACTTCGGATAGTTTTCGGCAAGTACACTGCCGTCACCCATCATATCGAATATGACTTTTACTCCCATATACAGCGGATAAAAGGAAGCTGCGATAACAATTACAAGGGATGTAAGCCATCGGTTTCTGATTTTTTTGCTCATGCTTTTGCTCCTTTCAAACTGAATTTGTCAGAAGAAAATAGAAAATAAACACACATAGAATAACGAAGAAGAATAAAGACAGTGCTGACATTCTTTTGTATAAAAGAAACACATTATCTTATATATCCACTCTTCCCTTTGTTCCGCCGGCATAAAAATCCTTTATGTTAAGAACTATTTCATTAAGGCATCTTACCCTCGCCTCATATGCTCCCCACGCCATGTGAGGTGTGAGAAGAAGATTGGGATGCTCGATGATATCATAAAAAGGGTGATCTTTTGCCATCGGCTCGACCGAATATACATCCGAGCCGAACGCACCGATTTTTCCCTCTTTGAGAGCCTTTGCCACCGCCGCCTCGTCGGTGACGGCTCCCCTTGCGGCATTGACAAGGATAACATTCTTCTTCATCATCGAAAGACGCTCGGAATTTATGAGATGGCGTGTTTTGTCATTGAGCGGGGTGTGAACTGTGATAATATCGGAAATCTTGCATAGAGTGTCAATGTCCACACATTCGACACCGTCGATCGGCTCTCTCTTGCAGACTACAAGACGGCAACCTAAAGCTTTTGCGATATTTCCAACCTCTTTTCCGATGTTGCCATAACCCACCACACCCCAGGTTGCGCCATAAAGCTCGTGGTAGACGGGAGTGAGTCTGTTCTGTATTCCGCTTTTTGTATATTCTCCGCTCTTGACAAAGCGGTCATAGGTGGGAAGATTCACCGAAAGGGCAAGAACCATGGATGCCGTCACCTGCGCCACACTGTGGGAGGAATAGCCCACCACATTACATACAGCTATCGAATGAGAGGCGCAATATGCCACATCAATATTGTCATAGCCCGTAGCGGCAATGCAGATAAGCTTCAATTTTTTTGCATCGGCAAGATTTGTGCCGCAAAGCTTCACCTTGTTTATGACGACGACCTCCGAGTCACAAATACGCTCTGCAACCTTTTCGGGAGGAGTCGAGAGGAATATTTCACATTCGCCCACCTCTTTCAGCGGTTCGAGCGAAAGGTCGTCGCCAAGTGTTGCGGCATCAAGAACTGTTATTTTCATATATTTCTCCTGTTTTTCAAATTCTCTTATGAATATTTTACACCCATACGGCTTTTTGTCAAGTGTTTTCGTCCATGGCAGAAAAATTCATGTTTATATGCTATTCTAAAAACAATAAATTTTCGGAGGAAAAGTTATGAGACCTACCCACCAAATCTAAAAAGAATCACAATTCTTTTCGGGAGGAGCTGGCAGAGCTGACTGAGGAAGTCGGAATTTTTGCCATTGATCGAATTCCGACTCCTCATCCACCGCTTGCGCGGTCCCCCTTCTCCTACAGGAGAAGGCGAGAATGTGATCGGATTTTTCGCTTTGCCTTCTCCGGTGGGAGAAGGTGGCAGCCGTAGGCTGACGGATGAGGCGTTGCATAAAAGAGCATT
>JAZSFD010000133.1:0-13846 GCA_045532035.1 Eubacteriales bacterium
CGTAGCCATGTCGTTCTGTGGGCCAAGGAGTTGCTGAGCATGGTTGTCTTCCTAAGACCGCTTGGCCTCCGACTTATTCTGTATTTTGTCGGCACATCATGGCCGAGCATATCAAGCTTCAATATCGTGTCGTGCAGATATTCGAAGGCAAAATGGGTCGTGACGATGCTTGAATTCGGGTCATCGGCGGGATGCTGAACGGGAGTGAAGTCATAGACCTGATACTGCTTGGGAATAACGATGATGCCGCCGGGGTGCTGTCCCGTGGTACGCTTGACACCTTCACAGCCCTTTGAAAGGCGAGCTTCTTCCGCTTTGTTAAGGACAACTCCGTGCTCCTCGGCGTATTTTTTGACATAACCGTAGGCGGTCTTTTCGGCAAGGGTGCCAAGGGTTCCTGCGCGGAAAACATTTTCGGCGCCGAAAAGGACTTCGGTGTATTTGTGGCATTCGCCCTGCACATCGCCCGAAAAGTTCAGGTCGATATCGGGAGATTTGTCGCCGTAGAAACCGAGAAATGTTTCGAAAGGAATGTCGTGGCCGTCGTGTATCATGTTCGGCTCTCCACATCTGGGACAGTCCTTGTCGGGCATATCAAAGCCCGAGCCGATCGAACCGTCGGTGATAAATTCCGAATATTTGCATTTTGTACAGCGATAGTGGGGAGGCAGGGGGTTCACTTCGGTGATACCCGCCATGGTTGCGACAAACGATGAGCCTACCGAGCCTCGGGAGCCTACAAGATAGCCCTTGTCCTCGCTGTATTTTACAAGGCGTCGGGCGATGATGTAAAGCACGGCAAAGCCGTTCTTTATGATTGAGGTGAGCTCCTTTTCAAGACGGGATTCAACTATCTCGGGCAGGGGATCGCCGTACCATTCATGGGCAAGGTCATAGCAGAAGTTTGTAAGCTCCTCCTCGGTTCCTTCCATTGACGGAGGATAGTTTCCGTCGGGAATAGGAAGTATCTCCTCAACCATGTCAGCGATCTTTCGGGTGTTTTGGATGACCACCTCATAGGCTGTCTGTTCGTCGAGATAGTCGAATTCCGCAAGCATTTCCTCGGTGGTTCTCATGTAAAGGGGGATGTGCTTGTCCGCGTCGGAAAACTTCTGACCTGCAAGCAGAATCTTTCGATAGACTTCATCCTCGGGATTCTGAAAATGTACATCTCCCGTGGCGACAACAGGCTTTCCGAGCTCTTTGCCAAGCTTTATGATCTGCTTGTTAATTTCGATAAGAGCATTCTTGTCGGCAAGCTGTCCGCCATCGATGAGAAACTGGTTGTTTCCGAGAGGCTGTATTTCAAGATAATCGTAAAAATCCGCAATAGCCTTCAGATCGTTCCACGGACGGTTTTCAAGTATTGCGCGGTAAAGCTCGCCTGCCTCGCAGGCAGAGCCGATAATAAGTCCCTCACGATACTGCGAAAGCAGATTCTTCGGAATTCTCGGTGTTCTGTGATAGTATTTCAGATAGGACTCTGACACGAGCTTATAGAGGTTTTTGAGTCCCACAAGATTTTTGACAAGGATGATCTGATGATAGCTCTTGAGCTTTTTCGGATCAGAGCTCTGACTCATCAGATGGCTCAGTTGGTCGGTGTTGATGATACCCTCGGATTTGAGCTTTTCGCCCATGGCATTGAAGATGAGAGCCAGCATATGTGCATCCTCAAAGGCTCTGTGGTGGTCAAAATCACCGAGCTCGAAATAGTCAGCCAAAGTATCAAGCTTGTGGTTTTTGAGCTCAGAATTGACCTGACGGGACATTGAAACGGTATCGATAAAGGATGGATTGAAAGGAACCGAGCATTTCTCTGCTGCAGCTCTGATAAAGCTGATATCAAACGATGCGTTGTGTGCCACAAGTGTGTCGGAGCCCACAAATTCAAGAAATTCAGGTAACACTTCGGTGATGGGGCGGGCGTCCTTGACCATTTCGTCGGTGATGCCTGTCAGCTTCACTATCTCCTCCGGAATCGGAACTCCGGGATTTACAAAGGTCGAATATTTTTCTGTGACCTCGCCTTTTTTGAACCTGACGGCACCGATTTCGGTGATCTCGCAGGTCTGGGCAGAAAGTCCGGTGGTTTCAATATCAAAGATGACAAAGCTGTCATCAAGAAAGCTGACATTATTATCACCGTAAATGGCGCGTGCCGTATCGTCAACAAAATATGCCTCAAGACCATAAATGACCTTGATGTCGCCTGCCTTGCGTGCCGCCTTCATGATCTGAGGATAAGCCTGAAGATTTCCGTGGTCGGTGACGGCGATGGCATCCTGACCCCAGTCACGCGCCTGCTTGATGACATCGGCAGGCTCAATGGTGGCATCCATCTGGGACATTTTTGTGTGAAGATGGAGCTCAACTCTTTTTACGGGAGCGTTGTCCTTGCGCTTGATAAGCTTGATCTTTGACGCTCCCAGCGGCTTTATGACAAGGGTTCCGTCATATCTGTCGGGAGAGGTCTGTCCGTGGAGCATGACCACGGGAGAATCTGCAAGGGGAGCGTATTTTTCGTCATCCTCTGCGTTGTAAAGGAATTTTGCCACGATCGACGAATCGTTGTCGGTCATAAAGAATGATGCGATATATTTGTCTCCGCTTTTTGTCAGCTTTTTTTCAAATCCGAAAACCTTTCCGCAGACGGTGAAGGTTTTTGTGTCAAAGCTTACAGAACGGATGGGGATGATTTCCTCCTCGGGAAGCTTTCCGAAAAGCAGTTCGGCATCCTTGAGGTCAAATTTCATCCTGCCCGATACTGCGGTCATATTCTCATGATCGACTGACGCTGTTGCCTCGTCGGTGAAGACCGAGTTTGCCGTTTCGACAGGGTCGGGAGTCGGCTGTCGTCTGAAATTTCCTCCTCCGCGGAAAGAACCCTCCTGAGCAGGAGGAGGATCGCGGCGGATGAACGCCGAAGGGTCAATTGCAGGTGGTGGAATGAGCTGTTCAAGCTCAGAAAGATTCATCTCGCATTTTCCGTCAAAGGCGATCACTCGCGATACAGAAAACCATTCGCGGATGATGTCGGATATCTCGCGGTCACACCCCGAGATCTGCAAAAGTGCTTTTCCGCCGTTGTGAAGCTCGATTGAAATGCAGTTTTCGTCCTGTTCCTTGAGGTTTGCGATAAGCTCGTTGTCGCTTGTGACAAGATCGCTTTCGGTGTCATAATTTACCACATGAAGCTTTTCGGAGATCTTCGCATTATCAAAAAAACCGTATCCGAGAGGGTTTCGCCGTTTGAGCTCACAAAGAATGTCGGGAAACACCGAAAGGGAAAAGTGAGCGCTTTCAAAATGGGGAAGAATACGCATGAAGTTCAGATCATACGCTTCTTTTATACTGTCCTCAATCGAACAGATTATATCAAAGGATATGTATTCCGAAAAATAAGCATCGCAGATTATGCGCCTGGACTCCTGGTCAAGTCTGATCTTGTAATCAACTATTTTGGAGCAGGCGTTTTTTTCAAGATATTCAGGCTCGTATTTTCCGAATTTTTCAAGAAAGGATTTTGCCATTTTACACCTTACATTTTTTCAATTTCATTCATAAGTGTTTCGATAACACTGTCTTCAGGAATCTTTCCGACAACTTCGCCTTTTTTGAAAAGCAAAGCGTCGTTTATGCCGCCTGCAATTCCTATATCGGCATCCTTTGCCTCGCCGGGGCCATTCACGGCGCATCCCATGACGGCGACCTTGATGTTCTTTGGGCAGTTGTCAAGAAGCTCGTGAAGTCTTGTGGCAATGCCGATGACATTGATGTTTGTCCTTGCACAGGTGGGGCAGGAAACAATGTTCACTCCTCCTGCAAGACTGAGGGATTTGAGAAGATCGCGGCCCGCCGCAACCTCCTTTTCAACCTCGTCGGTAAGCGAAACGCGCAATGTGTCGCCGATGCCGTCAAGAAGCATAGCACCGATGCCTGCCGAGGATTTGATGATGCCCATGCGCTCGGTGCCTGCCTCGGTGACACCGAGGTGAAGGGGATAATCGGTTCTTGAGGCAAAAAGTCTGTTTGCTTCAACAGTTCCCTTGACATCGGAGGATTTTATCGAAACAACGATGTCGTGAAAATCAAATTCCTCAAGTAAACCCACATGGAACATGGCGCTTTCAAAAAGCGCTTCGGGGCAGGGGGAACCGTATTTTTCAAGAATATGTTTTTCAAGCGAGCCGCCGTTGACGCCGATTCTTATCGGGATGCCGCGCTTTTTGCACTCGTCAGCCACAGCTTTCACACGGTCGCGATCACCGATGTTGCCGGGATTTATGCGTATCTTGTCGATTCCCTGTTCTGCGGCAAGGAGTGCCAAGCGGTAGTTGAAATGAATATCCGCCACAAGGGGAATATTTGAGTTTTCTTTGAAATATGAAATGTTTTTTGCCGATTCCTCGTCGGGCACCGAGAAACGCACGATGTCGCAGCCTGCTTTTTCGAGTGACAGGATCTGTGCAAGAGTTTTTTCCTTGTCGGAGGTTTTTGTAAAGGTCATCGACTGTATGGCGATAGGGTTTTTGCCGCCGATGGTGACATTGCCGATCTTGACCTTGCGCGAGTTTCTTCTGATTATTTCAGACATATGTTTTTCCTCCGTTATTTTATCTTTGTGAATATTTCGGGAGCGAGCATTGCCGCGGCGCGAAGAATGGCGCTTTGAGTCTTTCCGTCCCGAAGCGTTCCGTCGAGCACCTGCTTTACCGCATCGTCAAGAGGTATTTTTATCACATCAAGGAACTCTCCCTCATCAAGATGTTGTTCTTTGAAGGATAGCCCTGTGGCAAGATACATATGGATTTTTTCGCCCATAATGGCGGGAGAGCCGTAGTATATTCCCAAGGATGTTATGTTTTTAGCCATAGCACCTGTTTCCTCCGAAAGCTCGCGAACTGCGGCAGACAGGGGATCTTCTTCTGCAAAATCCAGCTTGCCTGCGGGAATTTCGGTCAAAGCTTCGCCTACCGCATAACGGTATTGTCTCACAAGCAGAACCTCGTTTTGGTCTGTAACGGGAACAACACAGACGGCACCGAGGTGCTTTACATATTCACGAAAGGAGGTCTTTCCGTCGGGAAGGCTCACCTTGTCTTTATAAAGATGGACGACTTTGCCGTCAAAAATAAGCTCTGATTCAAGCTTTTTTTCAAAAAGTTCCATTGATTATTACTCCGTTCAGAATAGCGAAAGAATGTCTTTCGCGGTGATGAAGATCATTAGAGTGAGAAGTATCGCAATCCCTGCAAGGTTTATGGCGGTTTCTATTTTCTTGTTGACAGGCCGTCTTATGATCGCCTCTATTGCTATAAAAAGGATTCTTCCGCCGTCAAGGGCAGGGAAAGGCAGAAGATTGAAAACTCCGATGTTGATGGCAATAAGTCCCAGCAAAAAGAGAACAGAGCTTGCTCCGTATTTTGCACTTTCTCCGATTTCTGTGACGACACCTACGGGACCTGATACAGCTTCAACTGAGTATTTGCCGCTTATAAGATCGACAAGCGAATACAAGACCATTTTCACCGATGCCGTTGTTTGTCCGAAGGTCTCGGCAAGACAGTTAAGAAATGTTTTTTCTTTTTCGGCAGGTATGAAAAAAGACGGATTTGCAAAAGTGATTCCGCCCGATGAGTCGGAGGGAAAAACGAAATTTTCGATTGTCTTCGTGTTTCCGTCGCGTTTTACCGTGACAGAAACGGGTCTTCCGTCAAGCCGCATGGAGGTGAAGATGTAGTCATATCTGACACCGACGCTTTTACCGTCGACCGCCATTATCTCGTCGCCAACCCGAAGACCGCGGTATTCTTCGACCACTTCTCCCGTGCTGTCAATAACAAGTAACGATTCGATCTTGTTGGAATAAAGCTTGTCGCTTGAAACAACGCAGACAAACATGATAAGAAAGCCCAGAAGCAGGTTCATGAAAGCCCCGGAAAACAGGATAATGAACCGCGCAAGCTTTGATTTTTTTTCGAAAGAATTCGGGTCCTCCGATTCCTCGTCTTCGCCTGCCATGCTGACAAAGCCGCCTATGGGAAGTGCGCGAAGAGAGCAGACTGTGCCATTTTTTATTTTTTTCGAAAAAAGCTTCGGTCCCATGCCGATGGAAAACTCGTTCACCGTGACTCCAAAAGCACGGGCGGTGAGAAAATGTCCCAGTTCATGTACAAATATTATGACTCCGAAGCCTAAAATTGCAATAATTATGCCCCAAACCATTATAAAAAGAATCCTCCGAAGAGATGCATACTAAATAATTATGCCGAAAAATCACGCTGTAGCATGGTTATTTCGAAGCTTTTGAATAAACAAATTCGCGCGCTGTGATGTCGGCATCGAGAATATCTCCAAAGGTCGGCGTCATATTACCGACAGGAATGCTGTCAATGGCATCCGAAATGAGCGAATAGATGTCGTAAAAAGCAATCTTTCCGTTGAGATAAAGATCAACGCACGCCTCGTTTGCCGAATTAAAAACACAAGGGGACACACCGCCCTTTGAAACCGATCTTTTTGCAAGCTCGATTCCCTTGAAAAGATCGTGGTCGACAGGGAAGAACGAAAGTCCCGCAAGCTTTGAAAAATCAAGCTCGGGAGTGAGCCCGTCTTTTTTGGAGGTACCTGTCAGCGCATATTGAATACAAAGGCGCATATCGGGCACTGCCATCTGTGCCATAACCGAATTGTCGCGGTATTGAACCATCGAATGAATGATGCTTTCGCGGTGGACGATGATATCGATTTTGTCGCAAGGCATATCAAAAAGCCACATGGCTTCGATAAGCTCAAGCCCTTTGTTTACAAGGGTTGCACTGTCAATGGTGATTTTGCGTCCCATGCTCCAGTTCGGATGCTTCAGCGCCTGCGCAGGAAGAGCTTTTGAAACAAAATCGCGATCCTTTCCGAAAAAAGGGCCTCCCGAGGCTGTGAGAATCAGCTTTGAGATTTCGCTTTTGTCATTTTTGCCGATGCATTGATGAATGGCGCAATGCTCGCTGTCGACAGGCAAAAGGCGGATGCCGTTTTTTCTAACCTCGTCCATAACGATGCTGCCTGCCGCCACAAGGGTTTCTTTGTTGGCAATAGCAAGATTTTTCTTTGCTCTGATGGCGCAAAGGGTAGGTTCAAGCCCTGCAAAGCCGATGATGGAGTTGAGCACCGTGTCGGCAGAGCTTCTGCCTATGATCTCGCTTGATGCGGCATTGCCCGAAAGTATGGTACAGCTTGTGTCGGCAACCGCGATCTTCAGCTCTTTTGCCGCTTTTTCGTCGGTCACGGCGCAAAAGGCGGGGGAGTATTTTCTGATCTGCTCCTCAAGAAGCTTTGTGTTTGAATTTGCGCTGATGGCATCTACTTTGATGCCGAGATGGCTTGCAACCTGAAGCGCCTGAGTGCCGATAGAGCCTGTGGAGCCTAATATGCAAAGCTTTTGTGTAACCATTTTGCTCTCCTTGGAGTGTGATGGGAATTACTTTAATTCCTGTTTTTTTATTTTCTGAAGGACTGCACAGCAACGGCTGGGGAGATAAAACTCAAAGCCGAGACCATGCGCCCCTTTTTTTGCGTGGTAAATATAGTTGTCCGAAATGCGCTCATATCCGCCGAATTCCTTCTTGTCTGACGAGAAAACGACCTTGTATGCGCCGCGCCCCGTACTTTCACAGCTGACAAACACAGATTCCTGTGACTGTGTGGGATGAAGATTGAAAACAAAAAGAAGTCCGCGTCTTTCAAAAATGAGGATATTCTTGTTGTCGTCGATCCAGATGCTTTTTGCGAACTCTTTTTCATAAAGCCCATGGATTCTTACGAAATCAATCATTTCGCGGTCAAATTCCGCAAGCCATTGATATTTGTATTCGGGGTTTTCCACAAGAGACCACTGGCGTCTTGCATAATGATAGCTCCAGTTGTTGCCTTCTCTCGGGAAATCGATCCATTCGGGATGCCCGAATTCGTTGCCCATGAAGTTGAGATATCCGTTTCGTGCACATATAGCTGTGAGAAAACGGATCAGCTTGTGCATGTCAATGGCTGTGTCGATGGAGGGGGTGTGATAAGACTTCATCATGCCCGTGTACATTTCGGCATCGGCAAGCCTGAAGATTATTGTTTTGTCTCCGACCATTGCCTGATCGTGGGATTCGGCATAGCTGACTGTTTTTTCGCCGACGCGTCCGCCGGTAAGCTCATGCCAGACATAAAACATATTCCAGTTTTCGATGGCTGTTTCTTTTATCAGCTTTATCCACATATCGGGAATGCCCATCGAAAGGCGGTAGTCAAAGCCAAATCCCGCACAGGATATCGGCAGACACATTCCGGGCATACCGCTCATGTCCTCGGCAATTGTTATGGCATTCTTGTTGACAGAATGTATAAGCTCGTTTGCAAGCATGAGATATACTCTCGCATCAACGTTTGTGTTGAGCGAATAATACATCGAATAATCGGTGAACGCGCTTCCGAGCCCGTGATCTTCGTAAAGCATCGAGGTCACGCCGTCAAAGCGGAAGCCGTCAAAGTGATATTCATACTGCCAGTATTTGAGATTTGAAAGCAGAAAATGCAAAACCTCGTGCCGTCCATAGTCAAAACAGTGGGTTTTCCACGCGCTGTGCCAACCGCGTTCACCCTCAAGGAAATATTGTCCGTCGGTGCCGTCCTGCTTGTGGAGGCCCTCGGAATCGTTGGTGCAGGCATGACTGTGAACGACATCGAGAATAACTGAAATTCCCATTTCATGAGCCTTGTTGATGAGATATTTCAGGTCTTCGGGTTTGCCGAAATGGTGGGAGGGTGCAAAAAAGTTTGTGACCTGATAGCCGAAGGAGGCATAATAGGGGTGCTCCTGGATCGCCATGAGCTGCACTGCGTTATAGCCCGCACGCTTTATCCAGGGCAGAGTTTTGTCGGCAAACTGACGGTATGTGCCGATGCCGTATTCCTCCTGAGCCATGCCGATGTGGGCTTCATATATAAGTGGATTTTTGATGGTTTTCTTTCCGTAAAAATCCTCGTCTGTCCACTCAAACTCTTTTTCGGGCATCCATATTCTGCCGCAGAGCTTGTGGGTGGACTTATCAAGCTCGGCGTATCTTATATAAGCAGGGATGCGCTCGAAAAAATAGCCCTTGTGCCTGACAAAAAGCTTTACATACTGTCCGTGCCTGAGGGCATCCTTGCCCGAAAGCTTTACCTCCCACACACCGTTTCCGATGTTTTCAAGGGGAGTGTCGCATCTGTTCCAGCTATTGAAATCGCCAAAAAGCCATACTTCATCGGCGCCCGGCAACCACTCGCGGAACACCCATCCATCCTCATCTCTGTGAAAGCCGAAATAAAGATGACCGTTGACCGCATCTGCAAGCTTGCGGTTTTTGGCAAGGGCGAAGCGTGCGGAATTATACCGTTCAAGATGCATTTTTATATCTTCGAAAAATGGCTCAAGCATTGCGTCTTTTTCTTTGAGCTTCAAAAGGGCTTTTTCAATATTGAGCATCTGTTATTTCCTTTCATGTTTTGGGAGGTGGATTTTTGTATTTGAAAGAGAGCAAAAACGCCGGTTCGGAACAGAAACGGCGCTTTTTGATATGATTGGTTTTGAGCTATAAAGCACGGTTTTCCGATCAAAGCAGCTGAAAAACAGTGATGAAATCAGGGTTTTCCATGAGCATATAAAGGAAAGGCGCAACAGCAAGAATGCTGTCAAAACGGTCAAGCACACCGCCGTGACCGGGGAAAATCTTTCCGTAATCCTTCACATCGTAATCACGCTTGATGGCAGATGCCGCAAGATCGCCGAACTGAGAAATTACTGAGATGAAAGCGCCTATCAGTGCAACTGCCGCATAATTCGGAACAATGCTCTCAAGCTTTCCGATTATCATGGCGTAAAGAACGAAGAAAAGCGCACAGAAAAGTATTCCCGAGATCGCACCCTCCACCGTCTTTTTTGGACTGACTTTTGGACAAAGCTTGTGTTTTCCGAAGAATCTTCCGCCGAAATAGGCGAATATGTCGGTGATCCACGCGCCTATGAAGATGAACATATACATATAGTCGCCAAGCACCTTTGCATTTCTCAGAAGAACAATGCAAGTGAAGGAAACCGTGATGTAGACTGAGGTGGTAAAGACCACCGAAAGATCACGGGTGTTTATCTTCCCGACTGCAAAAACATGGATGAAGAGCAGATAGAAAAGAAAAACAAGAGTGATTGACAGCAAAATGCCGTAGGATGTGGCGATGGGAGTTACCGCAAGCAAAGGTCCTGCGGCGGCATAGATCATCGCCGGTACCGTCAGGGCAAGCTTTTTCACCTGACCTGTGCAGGTCAGCATCTCGTGTACGGCAATTGCCGACATCAGGGATGCCGCGATAACAAATATGATCGGATACGGATATGACAGAATGATGATCGGGATGAATATTCCCAACAATACAAGTCCTGTCACAATACGCTGTTTCATGACGAAATCCTTTCAAATCAAAGACCGCCGAATCTGCGGTGGGTCTTTGCGAATTTGTGAAATGCTTTGTAAAGATCTTTTTTGCCAAAATCGGGCCAAAGAGTGTCTGTGAAATAAAACTCGGCGTAGGAAGCCTGCCACATAAGGTAGTTCGAAAGCCTTATTTCTCCGCCTGTTCTGATGATGAGGTCGGGATCGCCGACGGGGGCTGTGTAAAGCCGTGAGGAAATTTCCTCTTCGGTTATCTCGGTCTTTCCCTCGGCGATGAGGCTGTTGACTGCATGGCATATTTCAGCTCTTGAGCCGTAGTTTATGGCGACATTGAGGTTGTAATGAAGATGAGCAGTCTTTTCCTCGGATTCGTTCATTTTTTGAATCATTTCGGGAGGAAGGACAGATCTGTCTCCGATGATACGCATTCTGATACCCTTCTTGAGACATTTTTCGACGCATATGTCGAGATATTCGTCAAGAAGTTTGAGAATGTATTGAACTTCGGTGTCGGGTCTTTTCCAGTTTTCTGTGGAAAAGGCGTAAACGGTAACGGTATTGACTCCCGCCGTGAAGCACATTTCGACAACATCTTCAAAGGTTTTTACACCCTTGCTGTGTCCCGCGGTGCGGGGAAGTCCTCTTCTTTTTGCCCATCTGCCGTTTCCGTCCATAATAATGGCAACATGCCCCGGAAGAGTTTCGGGGAGCAGGTTTTCATTCAGATGGTTTTTTGAGGAAAATATTCCCATGTCAGATAGCCATTATTTCCTTGTTCTTCTTGTCGGTGATGACATCAACTTCCTTGGTGAACTTTTCGGTGAGGTCCTGAACATTCTTTTCGGAGATCTTCTGTTCATCCTCGGTCATTTCCTTTTTCTTTGCCATGTCCTTTGCCTTGTCGTTGGCATCGCGGTGGATGTTGCGCAAAGCGACCTTTGCGTTTTCGGCAAGCTTTGCGACCTGCTTTGTGAGCTCGCGTCTGCGTTCTTCTGTGGGTTGAGGGAAGGAGAGGCGGATAACCTTACCGTCGTTCTGGGGAACAAGGCCGAGGTCAGCGACCTGAATAGCCTTTTCAATAGCCTTGAGCATGGAAGCGTCATAGGGCTGGATAACGATAGTTCTTGCGTCGGGAAGCTTGACGGTGGCAACCTGGTTTACAGGAGTTTCCATACCGTAGCATTCTACGGTGATCTTGTCAAGAATCTGGGGGTTTGCGCGGCCTGCGCTGATGGTTGCAAGCTCGGACTCATAAGCCGAGATGCTCTTTTTCATTTTTTCTTCGTAATCCTTGGTGTTGAGTAACATAATGTAGTTCTCCTTTGTATTTTGGTTTGTTTATTTGCTTAATAATTGCTGACGACGGTGCCTATTTTTTCGCCCATGACAGCAGATACGATGTTTTCGGGCTCGTTGAGACCGAAAAGAAGAATGGGAAGATTGTTTTCGCGTCCCATGGCGGCGGCGGTACTGTCGATGACGGCAAGGTCATTTTTGAGTATGTCGTTGTAGCTTACAGTGTCAAGCTTTTTGGCGTTCGGGTCTTTCTTGGGATCGGCGGTGTAAACGCCGTCGATGTTCTTTGCAAAAAGTGCCGCATCTGCGTCAAGCTCGACGGCTCGAAGAACTGCCGCGGTGTCTGTCGAGAAGAAAGGACTGCCCGTACCGCAGGCAACGATAACTGCTTTGCCGTTTTCAAGATGCTCAACCGCCTTGTCGCGCACATAAGGCTCTGCAATCTGAATCATCGGGATGGCGGTCATGGTAACGGCGGGAAGACCTGCATTTTCAAGACCGGTCTGCATGGCAAGCGAGTTTATGACCGTGGCGAGCATTCCGATGTGGTCCGAACGTGTGCGGCAGATATTTGTACCTGTTTTTCCGCGCCAGATGTTTCCGCCGCCGACAACAATGGCGATCTGAGCGCCATTATCCGCACATTCCTTGATTTTTTTTGCAACCTTCTCGATGAAATCGAAATTGAGAATGCCGTCAGCTCCTGTGGAAAGAGCTTCGCCCGAAAGCTTTAGAAGGATTCTTTTGTACTTAGGCATGATGTATATTTCCTTTCAGCGGCCTTGCAGCCGGATATTGTTTTCAGTTTTCGCGGATAAAGCGTATGACCTCCTCCTCGGTGGGGAGAGAGGGGAGAGCACCATTCTTTGTGACAGTAAGAGCACCGACGGCGTTGGCATAACGGCAGGCACTCTTTATATCACCCGAACGGAGATATTCATAAGTCATGGCGGCGGTAAAAGCGTCGCTTGCGGCTGTTGTGTCAACGGCGTTGACACTGTAAGAGGGAATTGCGATGCCCATTTTGCCGTCATAAACATAACAGCCTCTGTGACCGAGCTTGAGAACGACATATTTTGTGTCAAGCTTTGAATAAAGGTCAAGACAGATCTTGATATAGCTTTCAGGGTCATAAGGCTTTATGCCGGTCAGTGCAAAAGCTTCGCTTTCGTTGGGCGAAAAGATCTCCAGCTTGCCGAATTTTGAAAGATCAAGGTCAGGAATGATGGGTCCTGCGTCGATGAAGACGGGGACATCTACTTTGTTTGCCTGCTCAACTGCGTAATAAACCGTGTCAAGCGGGATCTCAAACTGTATAAGCAAAGCGTCGGGATAAGAGGTCAGAGCCTCCTCCACATCATCACGGCACAAAGCACTGTTGGCTCCGGGGAATACGGTGATGCGGTTTGAACCATCGCTTTCGACGAAAATGGCGGCAAGTCCTGTCGGGAGCTTTTTGTCTGTGATGAGATATCTTGTGTCAATGTGTTCTGCTTCATAGGTGGAACGGAGCATTTTTCCGTTGCTGTCGTTACCTATTCTTGCGCAAAAAATCACATCAGCGCCGAGTCTTGCGGCAGCGCAAGCGGCGTTTGCACCTTTTCCTCCGGGAACGAAAGCATATGCTCCGTCCGACATAATTGTTTCGCCTGCATTCGGCACATGGTCAACAGATGCAACAAAGTCGGTATTGGTACTGCCGACAGCAAGAATTCTCGGTTTTGGAGCCATATTTTCTCATCCCTTTCGGTTAATTGAGTAAACTGAATCTAATTATATATATTATATACGAAAAGAAACGATATGTCAAACAGAATCGAAACATTTTAGCAGATTTTTTCCGTTTTTATGAAAAAAACATAAAAAATCAAAGCGGAATTGGTTTCAGCGCAAAAAAATATCCCGCAGTTTCCTGCGGGATATTTGAGCTTGCTGAGAAAGTGTATTACAATAATTGCTGTTAGCAATATGCACAAACAGGGAGTGTCATAATACCTCCATTGCCTGAAAGGGCGGCTGATCCAAAACAAGGTTTCTGATATCGGCAAAACAGAAGTCTAATCAGATGTGCGTTTGCA
>JAZSFD010000001.1:0-21499 GCA_045532035.1 Eubacteriales bacterium
GAACGGGACGATGTAGGCATCGTCCCCTACAGGGAGAGATTCGCCCCCCTGCGTTCTCATATGTGATTTGTCTCTCCTTCCGACAAACCGCTTTTGTCTGCATACTTGCGAGGGAGGCTTTTTGTGCAATATGTCAATGTGCACTTTTGAAATAGGGTTTGTCAGTGGTCTGAGCGCACCCGTTTTTGGGTGCGCCGTTTTATACTATTTCGTTATTCCTTTGTTTTGGCAAGTTTTTTTGCCGCCTTTGTCCTTTTCACGCTCTTTACCTTGATAAGGATGATAAGAGCGATGACCGCGGCAACAAGGACACAAAGCCCGCACAGAATGAGAATTATATTGTCGGAGATCATGGTTATAATCTTTTCGGCTTCGGTAAGTTCACGGCGAGGAGATTCCTCTTTGATGGCAGGAACGGTTAGCGGCTCTTTCTCATCAATGACGGATATTTCCTCAAAGTCCAAATCGTTTTCATTTGCATATTCTTCGATTTTTGAGCCTTCAAGACCATGAATTACAAGATCAGTGTTGCAACCTTCAAAAATATCAGAACCCAAACGCTTGATTTTTGATGGAATAATTATTTCCTTAAGTTCTTCGCAATCCATGAAGGCTTCGTCGTCGATGCGTTCGAGATTGGCGGGAAGTTCTATTCTTTCGAGCGATTCGCACCAGCAAAAAGCGCTGTCTCCGATTTTTTCAAGACTATCGGGGAAAGTTACTTCTTTAAGCAAAATGCAATCATAAAAAGCGTAGTCGCCGATGGATTTTAACGATTTGGGAAGCTTTACTTTTTCAAGCGAATAGCAGCTTGAAAAAGCACCATCTTTTATTTTGCTGACCGTATGGGCAAGCTCAATTTCGGTGACATTTATGAAAAATGCGAAAGCATCGGCACCGACAGAAGAGATCCCGTCATTCACTGCAATTTTTGTTACCGTGTCATAACGAATGTTGAAGGATGGAAAGTCGTCCATATCTCCTTTTCCCGACAGTTCAAGCACACCATTTTCTAATTTCCAGCTGATATTTTCGCCTATCTGTCCGTTTTCGTCATATCGGGTAACATCGGCATAAATGTTGTGTTCTAAAGCATAGCGTTCTGCCTCGGTATCTTCCTCGCAGAATATTATGAGATTTTCAAAATCAAGGTCAAAGAACGCGCTTATTGCTATTTCGTTGACACTGTTGGGAATATAGATATCGCGCAGATTGGTGCAATACTGAAAAGCAAATTCGCCTATTCTTTCTATACCGTCGCTGATGTTCACCGTTTTGATATGATCGCAGTAATCATACCACGGAGCAAACTGGTAAGTGTAATCAGGAATATCTCCGTTGCCTGTTACAAAAAGACTGCCGTCGGTCCAGAGAGTCCATGAAATATCGTTAAAGCTTCCTTCTGCAACGGGCAGATCATAATACATATCGCCGTCAATAACTATACTGTGTTCGATCGCGTATTTATATGAATAACTATCTGCAGAGCAGGAGAAGGTGAGCCAGCCGTCAAAATCACAACCGACAAACGCCGATTCGCTGATATATTCCACCGAGTCGGGCATATAAACATATTGAAGATTGAAACACTGCGCAAAGGCGTTATCGCCGATATAAGTTATACCTTCCTCAATTTTGGCAATACGGATATCATTGTAATAATATTGTGCCCAGGGAGAGAAGCCTTCGGGAAATTCTCCGTAGCCCGAAATAAGCAAAAAGCCGTCTTCATAGAGTTCCCAGATTATATTTTCGCCCCATACTCCCGAGTCATATGGTTCAACGGTTTCTGCCATGACCGAATCGTCGTCGACATAGTAGTCTTCTTTGGGAGCGTCCTCGTAGAATATTTCCGGAGCACCTTCATAGTCATAGACTGTTTCGGTAACGCGTATTTCGTCTGCATTCACTGCGCTTGCCGAAAAGGCACAAATGAGAAATGCACAGACAAGAAGCGATAGTGTTCTTTTGATTTTCATGTCAAATCCTCCATGGTGCAGGTTATGTAATAATTGTAACACGCAGAATGTTTTTTGTCAATCAAAAAAGGCAAGGCTGTACCATATATTATCTGACGGAATTTGTTGAAAAAAGTTCGCATTTATGATAAAATAAATAAAAAACAAGGTTGGTAGCTTATGATATACACACTCACCCTCAACCCTGCTGTCGATTACCGAATGAGTATTTGTAATATTGAATACGGTGCCACAAACAGAGCCACATCTGAGCAGCTTTCGTTTGGCGGCAAAGGAATAAATGTTTCAAAGGTGCTGAAAAATCTCGGTATCGAAAGTGTGGCGCTTGGTTTCTGTGCAGGCTTTACAGGGGATGCGCTTCTTGCGCATCTTGATGAATACGGCATAAAGCATGATTTTATCAAGGTTGGACGCGGAAACACGAGAATAAACGTAAAGCTTTCGGATGCAGAAAACCGTGAAACCGAGATCAATGCCTCAGGTCCCGAGGTAACTGCGACAGAAAAGCAACAGCTTTTTGAAAAGCTTAAAAATTATGTTACCGATGGTGACATAGTCATTCTTTCGGGAAGTGTTCCGAAAGGTGTGGGAAATGAGATTTATTCTGACATCATGCGTATGCTTTCGGCAAGACGAATCAGCTTTGTTGTTGATGCCACGGGAGAGCTTTTGAAAAACACTCTTGAGTACAAGCCTTTTCTGATAAAACCGAATATCTCAGAGTTATGCGGACTTTTGGGAAGAAAGCTTTCTTCGAAAGAAGAAGTTGTCGCGGCGGCAAAAGAGCTTAAAAGCAAGGGAGCACAAAATGTTCTTGTTTCGATGGGAGGAGATGGCGCTCTGCTTGTGGATGAAAGGGGAGAGGTGCTTTCTGTTCCTGCTCATAAGGGAAAGGTCATAAACACCGTCGGCTCAGGAGACTCTATGGTGGCAGGGTTTGTGGCAGGAAGTGAGAAGTCGGGAGAATATGCTCTGGCGCTCGGAAACGCCTGTGGCGGCGCCACAGCTTTCTCGGAAGGGCTTGCAACAAAAGCTGCGGCAGAAAGTCTTTTGAAAAATCAGCTCAATATAATATGACAGCATGAAAAAAGGGCACCGTTTGGTGCCCTTTCAGTCTGTCGATAAAGTAAAGGTATAATCATTTTGAGGAGACCCCCCGGCGAGGGTTCTCCCTCTTGCACTTCGTGCAATTCACCCACTCCTGCGCATTAAGAACGCAAAAAGAGATTCCGCTTTCTGCGGAAAGCGACAAGGGCTTCGCGCCCTTGACCGCGAAAACTTTTTGAAAAAAGTTTTATCAAAAACTTTCGATAGGTTTTGCGACAAGCACAAAGGGCACCGTGGCGGTGCCCTTCATATTTAATTATTTCTGATCTTTGTCCTTTTTGCCGGGAGCTTTAATCATGTTGAGAAGCATAGTCATCACGATAATGATGCCGATGACTCCGAAGATGCTGAGCATTCCTTTGCCCATATAGGGAAGGGTTTCGATAAAGCCTAAGGGATTAAAGTTAATATTCATATTTGTCACCTCATCAAGCAAAGAAGTTGAGAATCAGTCCGCCTGCAATAACAGATGCGATCTGACCTGAAACATTAACACCGATCGAGTGCATGAGAAGGAAGTTGGAAGAATCTTCTTCAAGTCCCATCTTATGAACAACACGACCCGACATGGGGAATGCGGAAATACCTGCCGCACCGATCATGGGGTTGATCTTCTTCTTAGAGAAGAGATTGATAAGCTTTGCCACAAGAACGCCGCCTGCGGTGTCGAAGACGAAAGCGAAAAGTCCGAGTCCCAGGATGAGAAGAGTGTTGGGATGGAGGAAGCTGTCCGCCTGCATCTGGCACGCAATGGTAATGCCGAGGAAGATGGTGATGAGGTTTGCAAGAGTCTTCTGGGCTGTCTCCGAAAGAGAGTCAAGCACTCCGCATTCACGGATGAGGTTTCCGAACATGAGGAATCCGACGAGCGATACCGATGTGGGTGCCACAAGACCTGCAACTATTGTGATGATGATGGGGAAGAGGATCTTTGTGAGCTTGGAGACTTCCTTGCCTGCATAATCCATCTTTATTCTGCGTTCCTTCTTTGTGGTGAGGAGCTTGATAACGGGGGGTTGGATGATGGGAACCAGCGCCATATATGAATATGCCGCAACCATGATAGCACCCTTGATAGCATCGTTTGTTCCGCCGTCAGCAGGCAACAGGTTGTTTGAAACAAAGATGGCGGTAGGTCCGTCAGCCGCACCGATGATACCGATGGAGGCTGCCTGCTCGGGTGTGAAGAACATTGCAGCAAGACAGAAGGTGAAGAAGATACCGAACTGTGCCGCCGCACCGAAGATCATAAGCTTGGGATTTGTAAGTATAGGAGTGAAGTCGATCATGGCGCCGATACCGATGAAAAGTATGAGCGGGAAAAGCTCGTTTGCAATACCTGCATCGAACAGGGTTGAAAGAGCACCTTCTACCACTTCACCTGTTTCGGCATTTATTTGTGTTATCGCACCCGAAAGAGGAATGTTTACAAGAATTGCTCCAAAGCCCATGGGCAGAAGAAGTGTGGGTTCCATTTCTTTTTTTATGGCGAGAAAGATCAGCACTCCGCCGATGATCCACATGACAACATACTTGAGTATGCCGTCCCATAATTCCATAAAAGTTGGCATTTTTCTGGTTTCCTTTCAAATAATTTAATTGGAGGCATTCATGCACTCCAATTAAATATTATAACACTTATGTAACCGATATTGAATAGAGAATTTGTTAATATTTGAGATTTTTGTTCACATATTGTTATTTTTTGAGATCTCTTGTCCGGGTTTTCTTTTAATACTTGCACTTTGCGGAAGCCGCTGCTTTTTTGCAATAATCGCAGGTGTCGCATTTTTTCCGCAGGCCGAAGTGATTTCAAAAAAATCATCGGGAATAAGCCTGTTGTCAATAACAGTACCTTTGAAGAGTGTGGAATAGGATGGCTCAAAAAGGTCAAGAAGATTTCCGGAAAATTTTCCTCTTGCATATGCCGAGATTACCCGACGCGGAGAGCTGTGCATTCGTGTGGCAAGCTTCATTTCATCAAAATACGGCTCATAATTCTTGACATCCTCGGGTCTTATCCAGTTTGATGCCAGAATCTTTGCAAGAGCCTCGTTTTCGGGAAGCCCATGCAGATACTCCCAGCAGGGGGAAGGAAAGTGCTCATCCGAGCTTTGCATATATTTGTGGTGAGCCACAAGATTGTCGTGATATGTCTGAAATGCGCAAAAGCTGAGACAACCGCTGTTGGCAAGAATATGAAGCGATTTGCCGTTTTTTTGGCAATACTCCGACAATCGCGAGAGCTCGGAAAGATCGCGGTTTAACTCTTTTGCGACATAAAAACCGTCAAAACACGAGCTGAGCTGATCGATGGCGTGAGTCGTGGCAACGCGCATATTTACAGATGCTTTTATTCTGATATCGTCCGAAAAGGTTGATTTCAGATTTTTTGCAATAAAAGGAGATGTGGTGGTGACGCCGGAAATGTCAAGCTCCTTTTTTAAGTATTCGAAAAGCTTTGCCGTTCTTTTGGCAAGAGCTGTGGAATTTGCCGAATCTCCATAGCAATTTGCGTTGAAAAGAAGTGTCAGAGAGATCCCGAGCTTTCGGATTTCTTTGAGCTCCTCAAGCTGAAGGGCGGCAACTTCAGATGTGCTTTTTTCATCGTCAGGGCACAGGGGCATCCTGCCGCTTGCCTCGTTTGAAAAGGAAAAATAGACATCGGAAATGTGTTCCCGATAGTCCCGGCATAAAGAATAGGTGCTGTCATAGCCGTCGGGGAGCTGATAGCCTATCGAATATTTCATGATTAAAAGAGCTCGTCGTCTTCGCCCTTTTTTGCTTCTCTGAAGCCGTCCTCGTCGCGCTTTGAACGGTCGATGACCCAGGGCTTGTTCTTTCTGAATTTGTTTTTGAATTTTGTTTTGAGTATACCCTTTTCTTCAAGGTGGATATAGCATTCTCTCATACATCCTCTTGCGCCTTCAAGAGCGTGGTTGTGGCGCATATAAAGATGGTGGAGATGGGCTTGCCTGTGCACATTCTTGCGCATCTCATGCATCTGTCGCAGATTTTTCCTTCAAAGATCGGATCGGGTTCACATTCAAAATCGGTGAGAAGTGCCACAAAACGCTGCATCGGACCGAATTCGGGCGTAAGAAATACCTTGCTCCAACCATACTGTCCGAGCCCTGCAGCAAAGGCTGCGGCTCTCATATCGATGAGAATGTCGGGTGCGGGCTTGCCGTCTGCCACGGGAAGGCTCTTTAATGCCACTCCGTCGCGTTCGTTGACTGCATTGTCTCGGAAGCCGATGTTGGGGACGGGGACTGCCTCATAGCCCTCGTCTTCGATATAACAGCAAAGCTCGCGAAGAACGATGGGACCGTAGACCTCGTTGATACCTGCGTATCCCATGGCGGTATATGGAGCAAAATATGTTCCCTCCTCGATACCTCTGAAATATCCTCGGGGAATTCTGAACGCCAGAACGATGCAGGTCTTTGCATCGGGGAAGATATAACGGGGATCCATCTGCTTGGGTGCTCCCTCGAATCTGTCCATGCTCGAAAATTCCACAAGGTCTGCGCCGATCTGCTTGGCGTAATTTCTTATGCTTTCTTTGGTTATCATGACATTTCTCCTTTTCGGGGTTTATGATAGAATAATAACCTTTTGCAGATATCAATTCAATCGGATAAAAAAGACAAATGATATAAAAAACGACACTATTTTCTGAAAGAGCTTGGATAGACCCCGAAGTGATTAAAAAATGCAAGAGAAAAGTATTGAGGATTGGTAAAACCTGCTTCCTGCGCCACTTCTTTAACAGACATATCTGTGTGGTCGAGAAGATATACCGCTCTGTCAAAACGACATTTGAGAATAAGCTGTCTTGCGCTTGTGCCGTAATGCTTTTTCAACAGTCTGTTGATGTAGGTGGGGTGAAAATGGAATTTTTCGCCAAGCTTTTCAAGAGTTATGGACTGATGAAAATTTTCTGTTATGTATTTATAAAGCTCTTTTGCCGCAGAGTTTATATGAGATTGCTCATCCATTTGCAGCAACCGACACAAAAGCTGTGTAAACAGTCCTGTCAAAAAAACTCTGTCAATTTCGGTGCTTCTTTCTCTGTATGCGTCAAGAAGCATCTGACAAAGCTTTATACATTCGCCCGACATTTCTTTTCTTACAAAGACTTTTTCGCTGAAAACAGAGGTCGGGGTGTTCTTTTCGATTATTCTTTCGTTGTCAAAAATCTCGGCGTTTACAGATATCACAGGATCGTTGATGCGGCAATGATCGTGGGTCATATCGAAGTTTATCACAACAATCCTTTGAGCTTTCCCCGAAACAACACGGTATCCGATGCCGGGGGAGATGACATATATGTCGCCTTTTTCCGAGCGGTATTCTTTCCCGTCGATGAAGACTTTTCCTTCGCCGTCAAGGACTGCGAGAAGACGGTGGTCGTATGCCTTATGCAAAAAAAGCTGAGCTATTTTTGATGTGGCGCCGACGCATCGCACAAACGGATGAAAGCGCTCGGTGTCCAATACGGGAAGCATTATTTCACCGCCTTATATTAAATCAGTCAATATCTGCCATTCCTTCGTGAGTTTTTCAAGACTCCATACGGCGTTGGCAGGGGAGGTGGACGGAAGACAAACAGCTTTCCTTCCCACTTTTGTTTCTATATATTTTTTGTAATATTTTTCAGAGGTTTTGCCGTTGACAAAGATAGCTTTGATGTCGGCAATGTTCAGGATCCGTGAAATATCGTTCGGCACCGCGTTTTTTATCGAGCTGTCGGAACTTCCCACAATGTCGCAGGATGCGATGACATCCCAAAGGGCGATCCCGTGGGAAAGAAGAAAGCTCTTTTTTGCTTCGGTACTGTCGGCTATTTCTTCCGAAAACACATTCGACAGCACTTTCCAGAAGCGGTTTTGGGGATGACCGTAGAAAAAAACGGTGTCCCTTGATTTTTTTGACGGAAAGCTTCCGAGAATCAGAATTTTTGAGTTTTCGTCAAAAACCGGAGCTATCGGATGGTTAAGCCTTTCTTTTTCCATTCTTCAGTTTTCGCTTTTGGGTTCGCGCATCATAAGCTCAAGCACCGCTTCCTTCGGCGCTTTTCCCTCATAAAGTACCTGAAACGCTTTTTCTACAATCGGCATTTCAACCTTGTACTTTTTCGAAAGCTCAAATGCGGCACGGCAGGACTGAACGCCTTCGACGACCATGTGCACATCTTCAAGTGCTTCGTCAAGCGTTTTTCCCTGACCTATAAGAATTCCTGCGCGGCGGTTTCTTGAGTGCATACTTGTACAGGTAACGATGAGATCGCCGATTCCGCTGAGTCCCCAGAAGGTGTCGGCGTTTGCACCCATGGCGATGCCCAGACGCGCGATTTCCTTGATTCCGCGGGTCATAAGAGCCGCCTTTGTGTTGTCGCCAAAGCCTATGCCGTCGGTGATGCCGGCGCACAAGGCAATGATGTTTTTCAAAGCACCGCCAAGTTCAACACCGAGAATGTCGGTGCCGGTATATACACGGAAGCTGTCGCTCATGAAGATTGACTGAATATATTCAGCGCGCTTTATATCAGGGCAGGCGACGATGTTGGTGGTGGGGATTCCGCGCGCCACCTCTTCGGCGTGGGATGGACCTGACATGACCGCGATATTACAGCCTGAAAGCTCACTTTCGGCAATCTCCGAAAGGGTGCAAAGAGTTTTGTCCTCGATGCCTTTTGACAGAATTACAACTGTGGTTCCGTCATCTATGTGGAGGGCCATGGCGCGGCAGGTGGAGCGGATGGCCTTTGACGGAGTTACAAGGACGACAAGGTCACACCCCTTGACACACGAAATGTCGGAGGTGAAATTTATGTCGGAGGGAAGCTTTACTCCAGGCAGGAACTCTTTGTTTTCAAGGTCTTTTTCCAATCTTTTGCTTTCTTCGTCAAGCCATGACCACAAAGTGACATCATGACCGTTTTTGTGAAGATGAACAGCGGCGGCAGTGCCCCAGCCGCCTGAGCCTATAATCGAAATTTTTTGTGACATAATACTCCTGTTAATGTGGTTTATAGTGATAAAGGATCGGAAAAACCGATCCTTTGAAACGATTGATCAATGTGTCAGATCTCAACTCTGCCCTCAATGGCTTTGAAAAGGGTGACATCGTCGGCATATTCGAGGTCTCCGCCCACGGGGATTCCCTTTGCAAGGCGTGTGACCTTGACCCCGAGCGGTTTCAGAAGGCGCGACACATACATTGCTGTCGCTTCTCCCTCCACATTGGGGTTGGTGGCGGCAATGACTTCTATCTCATGCTCGTCACCGAATTCCTGTCTCAGGGAGCTGATGCGGGACAAAAGCTCTGAAATCTTCAATTTTTCGGGGCCTTTTCCGTCAAGAGGGGAGATGACTCCGCCGAGGACATGATATACACCGTCATATTCGCCGAGTTTTTCAATGGCGGCAACATCTCTCGGATCCTCCACAAGACAGATGAGGTCTTTCTTTCTCTTGTCCTGTGAACAGATGCCGCAGATCTCGCTGTCGCTGATGTTCTGGCAGACCGAGCAACGGCAAATGAGCCTTTTTGCATCAAGGATAGCCTCCGAAAAAGCCTGCGCTTCGCTGTCTGAATAGTCAAGCACATGATATGCCAGACGGTAGGCTGTTTTTTTGCCGACACCGGGAAGCTTGCGGAATTGCTCGGCAAGCCGCTCAAGCGGTGCGACAAAGGAATTGTTGTTTTCCATATTTATCAGAACATTCCGGGAACGCTGAGAGAGCCTGTGATCTTGTTCATAGTTTCGGCGTTGGCGGTCTCAACTGTCTTGATGGCTTCATTCACAGCCGCTGTGATGACATCCGAAAGAGTTTCGATATCGTCGGGATCAACGATGTCGGGAGAGATCTCGATGGAAAGGATCTCCTTTTTGCCGTTGATCTTCACCTTGACGGCACCGCCGCCTGCCTGAGTTTCATATTCCTTTTCGTCAAGCTCAGCCTGTGCCTTTTCCATGTCTTCCTGCATTTTCTGAGCCTGTCTTATCATAGACTGCATATTCTGGGGGCCGCCGCCCATACCCTTGGGTAATCTTGCTTTCATTTTCTGTTCCTCCAAATTTATATTAGTTTTTCGTATTATTTATCAGACATTGAATCTGAAGAGAACGACATCGCCGTCCTTCATGACATATTCCTTGCCTTCCGAGCGCATAAGTCCCTTGTCACGGGCGTTTGCCAGCGAGCCGCAGGATACAAGGTCATCATATGCCACTACCTCTGCACGGATAAATCCGCGTTCGAAGTCGGTGTGGATCTTGCCTGCCGCCTGAGGCGCACGGGTGCCTTCGGTGATCGTCCAGGCTCTGACCTCTTCGGGGCCTGCGGTAAGGAAGCTGATAAGTCCGAGCAGGCTGTAGCACGCGGTAACGAGCTTGTCAAGACCCGAGCAGGGGAGTCCGAGATCATGAAGAAATTCGTCTTTTTCATCGTCTTCAAGGGTTGCGATCTCAGCCTCAAGCTGTGCGCAGATCGAAATGATTCCCGAGTTTTCGGCATCAGCGATTTCTTTGAGCTTTACATAGTATTCGTTGCCCATCGGGTCATCTGCAATCTCATTTTCGTCGATATTTGCGGCATAGATGATGGGTTTCATGCTGAGAAGCGGAATGTCTTTGAGCATTTCCTTCTGATCGTCCGAAAGCTCCTGCGCAAGGGTTCTTGCGCTTTTGCCCTCGTTGAGAGTGGCAAGAAGCTTTGTCACAAGTTCGATCTCGGAGGCGATTGATTTGTCGCCCTTTAAGATCTTGTTGTCGCGATCAAGTCTGCGCTCAAGAATTTCGATATCCGAATAGATGAGCTCAAGATTTATGGTTTCGACATCGCCTGCGGGGTCAACATGACCGTTGACATGAACGATGTCATCGTTTTCAAAGCAGCGTACCACATGGACGATGGCGTCAACCTCTCTGATATGCGAGAGGAATTTGTTTCCGAGTCCCTCGCCCTTGGAGGCACCTTTGACAAGACCTGCAATATCAACAAATTCGATGACGGCAGGAGTGTATTTTTTGGGGTTATACATTTGCGCAAGCACATCAAGACGCGCATCGGGAACAAGCGCGATGCCCACATTCGGGTCGATGGTGCAGAAAGGATAGTTTGCCGCATCGGCACCTGCTTTTGTTATGGCGTTGAAAAGTGTGCTTTTTCCGACATTCGGAAGTCCTACGATACCAAGCTTCATTATATTTTCTCCTTGTTGTCTATGATACATAAATATCCATATTATCATGTTGTATTATAGCACAGCCGAGCTCTTTTTTCAATAGGTATCGGTATTTTGATTGTAAATTTATTGAAGCAATATACCAAAAAAGAATCGGAGGTGAACATAATTCTGTGTTTTTTCAACTAATTTCACATCAACTTATTGAAATAATTGCGATGTTGTGATATAATCCATATTGAATATCTGTTTATACTGTGAAATACTGAAAGGTCAGGACATATACTGTGAGTGAGAATACAAAAATAAAAGTGGCCTTCGTGTCGCTCGGCTGTCCGAAAAATCAGATCGACAGCGAGGTTATGATTGCAACCCTTGCAAAGGCAGGAATGGAGATAGTCGAAGAGGACATCTTTGCCGATGTGGTTGTGGTCAACACCTGCGCTTTTATTCAGAGTGCCAAGGAAGAAGCAATAGAGTGCATTCTTGATGTGGCATGGCTGAGAGAAAACCGCGAGCTTCGCGGAATTGTTGTTACCGGTTGCCTTGCTCAGCGCTACGGCGACGAGCTGCTTGCCGAAATCCCTGAGGTTGACGCGGTCTGCGGTGTCGGAAATCTTGATGATATAGTGGATGCCGTCCGCCATGCATACGAACACGGCGGCAAAAAGGATGTTGAAAAATTCAAAGCGATCTCTTGTCCCGAAGCTCAGAAGTTAGGCGGCGACCGTGCGGTCACTCCTCCCGAATATTTGGCATATATCAAGATCTCCGAAGGCTGTGACAACCGCTGTACATATTGCATCATTCCGTATCTGCGCGGAAAGTTCCGTTCGAGAACGATAGAGGATATTGTGACTGAGGCGCGCGAGCTTGCCGCCCTTGGAACAAAAGAGCTTGTGGTCGTCTCCCAGGACACCACCCGCTATGGACTTGATCTTTACGGAGAATACAGCCTTGATAAGCTTTTGACAGAGCTTTGCAAGATCGATGGTATCGAATGGATAAGACTTCTATATTGTTATCCCGACGAGATCACCGATCCTCTCATCGAAGTCATTGCAAACGAAGAAAAGATCGTCAAATATATCGACATTCCCATCCAGCACATCTCCGACAATGTTCTCAAAGCCATGAACAGACGCGGAGACGGTGCCCTGGTTCGGGATTGTGTGAGAAAGCTTCGCGAGCGCATCCCCGAAATTGTTCTTCGCACTACAGTCATTGTGGGATTCCCCGGCGAAACAAAAGAAAATTTTGCCGAACTTGCCGAATATCTGAAAGAAGCGAAGTTTGACAGACTTGGTGTTTTCACCTATTCTGCCGAGGAGGGAACTCCTGCCGCCCGCATCAAGGACGGAAAAGTCCCCGAAAAGACAAAGCAGCACAGAATGGATGTCATCATGCGCAATCAGATTGAGATTCATGAAAAGAACAACCGAAAATTCGTCGGAAAAACTCTGCGCGTTCTTTGTGAGGGCTTTGACATTCCGTCGGGAGTACATTCGGGCAGATGCTATGCAGATGCTCCAGAGATCGACGGCAAGGTTTTCTTTACAGCGAAAAGAAAGCTTCCTGCGGGAATATTCGTTGATGTTACGATAAACGATGCTGTCGAATATGATCTTTACGGCGAGGCCGCCGAATAAGAGGAGGTATATTTATGAATCTGCCTAATAAGCTTACAGTTCTCAGAGTGATACTGATACCCTTTTTCATGGTATTCATTCTTCTCCCTGATTTTACCGAAATAAATAAAGTTGCAAGTGATCTTATCGCGGCGGCGATCTTTGGAATTGCCTCCTTCACCGACTACCTTGACGGAAAGATCGCAAGATCTCGGAATATTGTTACAGACTTCGGAAAATTTATGGATCCGATTGCCGATAAGCTGATGGTCTTCGGAGCTTTCCTGTGTTTTCTTGTGGCTGAAAGCTATGCCGCATACCGCTATATCTTCGCGGTCATCGTTTTTGTGGTACTTCTGCGCGAATTTGCAGTGACTTCCATCCGTCTTGTGGCTCAGAGCTCGGGCGGCAAGGTGATTGCAGCAAATATGCTCGGTAAGATCAAGACTGTGACACAGATAATCTTCATCCTTGCGGCGCTTGTTGAAAAGCATCTTTTCTTCTTCTGCGATTTTATGGTTAAATATACACCCATAACCATCTTGTCCTGCCTTGTGATGTTCATATTCACCGTTCTTTCGGGAGTGAACTATCTTGCGGCGAACAAGCAGTATATCGACCCCAAAAAATAATCCCACCGAACGATCGGAGAAACATATATGTTCGAAAAGCTTAAATACGATATTGATTCCATCCGCGAACGCGACCCTGCGGCAAGATCCCGTGCCGAAGTGCTTTTGCTTTATTCGGGTCTTCACGCGGTGCTCTATCACAGAGCGGCGCACTTCTTTTACCGCCGTGACATGAAATTTATCGCCCGTATGATATCCCAGCACGCCCGTTTTATGACAGGCGTTGAGATTCATCCCGGTGCAAAGATCGGCAAAGGACTTCTCATCGACCACGGTGCAGGTGTTGTTATCGGCGAAACCGCTGTTGTCGGTGACAATTGTACCATCTATCAGGGGGTGACTCTTGGCGGTACCGGCAAGGATGTCGGAAAGCGCCATCCCACCATCGGAAACAATGTCATGATCGGCTCGGGTGCAAAGGTGCTCGGTCCTGTCAAGGTCGGAGATAATTCCAAGATCGCCGCAGGTGCGGTAGTGCTCAACGAGGTTCCCGCCGATTCAACTGCGGTGGGTGTTCCTGCCCGTGTCATCTCGCGCAAAAAGACAGCAACGAGCGAAAACCTTGACCAGGTTCACATTCCTGACCCTGTGGCGCAGGAGATCTGCAAGCTCCGCGCCGAGATAGAAGCTCTTGAAAAGAGAATAAAAGCCATAGAAAAATAACCGAAAGGATCTTTTAATAAATGAAACTGTATAATTCCGTAACCCGCACAAAGGACGAATTTGTGCCCATTGACCCGAAAGAAGTAAAAATGTATACCTGCGGTCCCACAGTGTATCATTTTGCTCATATAGGAAATCTGCGCTCCTACATCATGGAGGATGTGCTTGAAAAGTATCTGCGCTATTCGGGCTATCCCGTCAAGCGCGTCATGAATATCACCGATGTCGGACATCTGTCGAGCGATGCCGACACGGGAGAAGACAAGATGCTCAAGGGTGCAAAGCGCGAAAAGAAGACGGTCATGGAGATCGCAAAGTTCTACACCGACGCTTTCTTTGCCGACTGTGAAAAGCTCAATATCAAGATCCCCGATGTGGTCGAGCCTGCCACCGGATGTATCGACGAGTTCATCAAGGTGATCGAAGGTCTTCTTGAAAAGGGCTATGCTTATGAAGCCGGCGGAAACATCTATTTTGATACCTCCAAGCTTTCGCAGTATTATGTTTTCAACAACTTTGCCGAGGAGGATCTCCAGGACGGTGTCCGTGAGGGTGTTGAAAAGGATGACAACAAGCGCAACAAGGCAGACTTTGTTCTCTGGTTCACAAAGTCCAAGTTTGAGGATCAGGAGTTGAAATGGGATTCGCCCTGGGGTATCGGTTATCCCGGCTGGCATATCGAATGCTCCTGCATCTCGATGAAGCATCTTGGCGAATATCTCGATATCCATTGCGGCGGAATTGATAACGCTTTCCCGCACCACACCAACGAGATTGCGCAGTCTGAGGCATACATCGGTCACAAATGGTGCAATTTCTGGTTCCATGTGCTCCATCTCAATACCACATCCGGCAAGATGAGTAAATCAAAGGGTGAATTTTTGACAGTTTCGCTCCTTGAAAGCAAGGGATATCTGCCGGTGGTCTACCGCTTATTCTGCCTGCTTTCACACTACCGCAAGTCGCTGGTCTTCAGCTATGAAAACCTTGATAACGCCAAGGTAACCTACGAAAAGCTTGTGGCAAGAATCGCAAAGCTTGAAAAGTCAGGCGAAGTGGATGCGAAAAAATTTGACGAGCTGAAAAAGCTTTTTGTTGACGCCATGGACAACGACATCAACACATCTCTTGCAATTACTGCACTTTATGATGTTCTCAAATCCGATACGAATGATGCCACAAAACGCGCTCTCATTGCTGATTTCGACAAGGTTCTGTCGCTTGATCTTCTTGAAAATGCCGAAAAATCAGGCAAGGAAGAAAGCGCAGGCGAGGATGACGAGCTTGCCGCAACCGTGAACGAAGCTATTGCAAAGCGCGCTCAGGCAAAGAAGGATAAGAATTTTGCCGAGGCTGACCGAATCCGCGATGAGCTGAAGGCTATGGGTATCGTGCTTGTGGATACCGCGCAGGGAACGACATGGAAGAAAAGCTGACTTTTTCCGAAAAAAAGATAAACCCATGTGAGCTGGGAATCTTGCAGCTTGCCTATATGGGGGATGCGGTGATGGAGCTTTATGCCCGCCGTGAGCTTTTGGCGCAAGGGAATTTTCCTGCGGGAAAGCTTGTGAAGATGTCAAAGGCTTTTGTGACCTGCGAGGCGCAGAGCGATGCGGTCGAGCGTATTCTTCCCCTCCTTTCGGAAGAGGAGGAGGCTGTATATAAAAGAGGCAGAAATGCCAAGACCCATTTTTCCCCCTCCCACGGAGAGCTTATCCAGTATCGCAGAGCCACAGGGCTTGAGGCGCTTTTTGGTTTTCTTTTCCTTGCAGGGAAAGAGGCCCGTGCAAAAGAGCTTTTTGCCGCAGCATATGACGGGGTGGCGGCACAGATGGCAGAAAAGATCAAATAAGACAAGGTGACGGAATATGAAAAACGAAAAAGAAACAAGAAACGAAAAATTAACGATATATGATGCTGTACTTGCGGTGTTTTATCTTGTCATTATCGCGGTTGGTATTGTTATGTGTGTAAATCATGGTCTTGGCGGAACACTGTTTCATCTTATCGGTATTACCGCCTGTATTTGGGGTGTTCTTGTGACAAAGCTTATGAAATACCGCACCGAAATAAAGGATCATCTTGGCGAGCTTGTGTTTATTGCCGTGATGTGTATCACATCGGTGTTGACGGTTGTCGGGACGATCTTGTGATCTTGACAGAACAAAGAGGAGGTTTGCGCCTTCTCTTTTTGTTTGCGTATGTTTTTGTTGTACAACGAAAACCACGCGATAGTTGCAACAGAAGCATGAAAATATCCAATTCACAAATTTCTATTTACCAATTTTGAAATTATATTGAAAGTGGTAAAATCTATGTGAGTTCTTCCGGAAATGACAGCTCTTTCGAAAGAAAAAAGTTTCAAAGTTTTGTTTTTTCTCTTGACAAACAGCCTTTTGCGTGGTATAATAATTCATGCAATAAGGCCTGTTGGTCAAGCGGCTAAGACGCCGCCCTCTCAAGGCGGAAACATGGGTTCGATTCCCGTACGGGTCACCAAGGAAACAGAGCATATCCCAAGGATGTGTTCTGTTTCTTTTTGTTTTCGGGAATCGAACCCGAGAGGGCTTTTTTGTGTAGTGTTCCTGAGTAACATTAAGTAACCTGCTGCCATGAATTCGCTTCGCTGATGAAGTGTGCCTTACAGCTCTTGTATGCGTTATTGACAACAGAACATTTTTGTGCTATACTGAAAAAGTGATTTTTGATAGGGAGATGTGATGATTTGTTACCTCTCATAATGTTTCTTGCGACAATGATCGTCGGATTTTTGTCTGTCGGTCTTGGGGCATATTATCTTCTTTTGAATGTCAGATCAGAGGATGAAACAAAAAAGCTCAAGCTTCATAAGCCTTTGATCGTTCTCATCAACCTGCTTTTGTTTGTTGATGTGATGCTGATGTGGATCTGTCTTATGGGCTTTAAGGGTAGCGCGATAGGCTATGCAAAAGCTATGACAAATGTGTTTTTCACATTCTGGATGATGATAATTGTTGCCAGCATTGTCTCGATAATCTATTTGAAGAAGAAAAAATCGGTTTTCTGGGATGTATCCCGCGATTCTGTAAAAAAACTTATCAATGTGTCAGCCCTCGGAGCTTTTCTTTGTAAACTCATCGGCGCGATGGCGTAAAAAACACAACACAAATTAAAGACCTTAGCAAATTTCGTTACAATTTTGCTAAGGTCTTTTTTGTTTATAGAGCAGAAAGAGAATTATGGATTATTATTTTGTGATAATAACTTGTCTTTCTTGCTCAACCCAATTAACATTTGCCCCCAAGGCTTCGCAGATAAAGCGAACAGGAGTATATGTTCTTGATTCACTGATAAATGCAGGCGAATCAAGATACTGCACAGAACCATTGATAAAAGCAATATTAGAATCTACATAAATCTTTATAATAGTATCGCCGGAGGTAATTGTAACAAGTCTTTCGACACTATTCCACTCGACATTTGCACCGAGATTTTCAGCGACAAAGCGAGCGGGAAGCATGGTTCTGTCATTTTTTATAATCGGTGCAACATCATTATATACAGTTTGTCCGGAAACAGTTACTTTTGTTGAGTCAATCGTAAGAATTATTGTTTTTGAATTATTTTCTTTCAAAGGATTCCAAACAGCATAAACGGTTGTGTCTTGTGTAAGGTTTATTTTATCACCTGCAACAAGGGCGGCTTTTTTTGAATTGCTTGAATAAGACCAACCCAGAAATTCATATCCCTGTCTGTTCATTTTTTCATCGGTGATCGTTATGACTCCGTCGGCTGAACTTGTCTGTGGAGATGGCGGTTCAATTCCACCATTTCCATTATAGAAAAGTGTATATTTTTTGCTTTCGGGTTTTTGTGTGGGAGGATTGCAGATGCTACAGTTGTCGACACTTTTTGTTTTTCCCGTATAATACAAATCTCCGCAGTCACAGGTTTTATATTGCTTGTGAGGATGGGAGGATTCATACTTAGTAGTGTAACTGTGCTTGTGACTTGCAGTCCACTGTGCATAAACAGTATGGTTTTCAGCCGTCAACACAACTGTATCCTCTGTGATTTTTGTTCCGCCTGTTTTGGCTGTGTACCAACCATCAAAGGTGTAACCTTGAGGTGCTACATCGGGAGTGGGCAATTCGCCGAAATAGTCAGAATACTTTTCGCCATAGTCCAACCATACACCAAGTTTTTGGGAGGTTTGGGTTCCTTCATTTACGATAAAATAACCTTTTGTTGCATCAAAATAGAAATAAACGGTATTCGCAGACCACTGTGCATAAAGTGTGTGATTCGAAGTTTTTGTGACATTGGTGCTGCTTGTAACTTTGTTGCCTGCGGCAGTATACCAACCGTTAAAGGTATATCCCGATCTTGTGGGAGTGGGAAGTGTGCCGTAGGTCGAACCGTAGGTTACAGTTTTGCTTGCGGTGGGAGTTGTGCCGCCGTCGGCATCGAAGGTTATAGTATATGATTGGGGAGTCCAATGTGCATAAAGAGTCTGATTTGCAGTAAGCGTTACATTGGTTGTGCTTGTAATCTTTGTTCCACCTGTTGCGGCAGTATACCAACCGTTAAAGGTATAGCCCGATTTTGTGGGAGTGGGAAGTGTGCCGTAGGTTGAACCGTAGGTTACAGTTTTGCTTGCGGTGGGAGTTGTGCCGCCGTTGGCATTGAAGGTGACGGCAAATTGATTTGCATTCTCTAAAAACCAAATTTGATTTGCCGCTTTTGTAGTTGTATTTACATACAGTTTGTTTGTTGAAGTGTTTCTTGTTAACGATAGGCTAATGTTGTCAGCTGGGTGAATCAAATAACCATTGCTACATTTTTCAAAATACCAGCGTTGAGATGGGTTGGTCGTATCAGCCCACAATATAACCCATGATCCGTCAGCAGAATTAGTAGCACTTACGTTTAAAATGTTTTTGCCGGTTGAACTTGATGAAAGCACCTTATAAAAATCTCTGTCTTTCGTAATTGAAAACTCTAATTTTGATGATGTAGATGCAATTAAAGTATCATTGGTGCTTATGTAATAATCGCCGTTTTTCAAGTAGTAGTTGCCTTTGGCAATTGTTGAAAAATTTCCATATGCTTCCGGAAGTGGTAATTGTGTTACAGAACCGTAAGGTTGTGAATTATATGTTGCGCCGTGAGAGCTCACTTTGTGTTCGGCATCATTATAATATTCATAATAATATGCTGGTTTTGACGACGAACTCGACGATCGCGTATCTATATGTATACGATTACTATACTTTCCAACACACCTGACACCAATAGTTTCTGCATATCTTGCTAATTCATCTGCATTTTTGCTATCTTCAAATCGTATGTCGGCCGCCATGCCTTTCATATGATACGAGGTTTTTGAAGCACCAGGTAATGAATTGTTCCGTTCTTCGCACCTATATGCACCGTTAATGATTATAGGCTTACCAAAATGGTCTCTTATGTTTTGAAGAATTGTAACTAATTCTGCATCAATTAAAATTGTGTCACAAGTTTTATCGGAACACCTAAATTCCTTAACTTGAAAATTTTTTGAAACCCATTTATCACCATCAACTGCTAAGGAATATGCCACAACATTACTTGCGCTCATTAATTCAGCTTCATGCACAGCTTCTTCAAACAACTCCGCAACATTCTCTTCCATAGTATCAGCACTCGCCGTTACACATGGAGCAAGGCACATTGCAAATGCTAAAATTAGTGATAAAAATCTTTTCATTTTCTAATCGTTCCTTTCAATTAAAATTTAACATACAGGCTTCACAATTGACACAGCCACAGGTTCCCAAGCTATAAATTATCAAAAAGATATCTAAAGCCAACAACAAAGAAAATAGTGTTACTGATAAAGCTTTTATTATTTTGTTCTTTGAAACAAATTGATAATCATCAACACCATCTCTCCATCTCAAATCCTCGGGAAACTTTTTGCAGATGGTTTCAATCTTTTCTCCTATTAAGGACACTCTTTCAGCCAAAGACAGCGAGAAGAATAATGAAAATGTGCCGAGAACAATTCCAAGCAAAGGAAACAGCAGTTTGGGAATGTTATTGGGAACACTTAATTCAAACGGTTCAAAAAAAGGCAGCACAGAAACTATCAGCGAAGCAAAAAACATAGTTATTGTTTTTGTCCAGTACCCTTGATCTCTGTGAATCCACTGTGTCGTATAAAAATCTAATATACGAAAATATTGCTCGCTAATCATTTCATTGCCGTTAATTTGATTTTCTTGGTGATCCATTGCGACCTCTCCTTTTTTACCTTTTCTTTCGATTTTTCACCGATTTCTTTATTTGCGCTTCCTTCCAAAAAACAAAAAAGCGCCAACCGAAGTTGACGCTGAAAACGCAGACTCCGATTGTCGCTACACAAACTTAATCATAATGGAAAGTATTCTTGTTGTCCCATAATGTTCAAGTGGAATCTGCATTTTGCCAAATCCTATTGACCATTAGAAACAACAGACATAAGGGTATGATTTTCGCCAAAAAAAACAATACCACAGATTTCATGATTAAGTTTATGTAGCATATCAATTATAGGAGTTATACTGTAAAGGGTGAATCTCATAACACCTAATACAGTATATGGCTACGGCTCATTTGTGGTAGATTGAAAAGTGGTTATATACCGAAGAAAGAAAGGTGGTATAAAAGCCGCTAAAAGTTTCTAATTTATATAACTATTTAACATTTTACCACAAAAGGAGGTCGCAAACAAGATGAAAGACAAATTTATTAAAAATGGCATTGAGTATGTAAGACAAGGAGATTACTACATACCAAACTTAACCGTACCCGATGAAGAAACATATAATATCGGCAAGTACGGAAACCTACGCAAAAGATTTTTGAAAGAACATCACAAGGCATTATATACCGTAATGTTTATGAATGGCTCATTGTTCAAGCACCTTGCAGAGATAGACGAAGCCTATCATAACTACCTAAAAGATGTGATACCCAAAATGGCAGAGCAAGAAGGTGTTACGGAACAGCTAAAAGCAACAGACCAAATGGCTTGGGTACAGAAAATGAATTCAATCAAGCACCGAGCAGAAGAATTTATATTCTCGGAATATGTGTATGCGGTGGAGGGTGCGGAATGAATTTTATTGAAGAATTGTATTACGGAAACATAAATCCCAACGAAAAACGATATAAAAAAGCTACACCCTACGACAAGGCATTAAGCATATTTACCGCTAACGAGGACAAGCTGAAAGAAGCACTATCCGGCGAACACTTGAAACTATTTAATGAGCTTGTAAATGCAAGTGAT
>JAZSFD010000035.1:0-3521 GCA_045532035.1 Eubacteriales bacterium
ATGATTTCCTGTGAACACAGAATCCTTGCATATCCTTGCGTAAGTCTGTCCAGATAAAGCCGGTAATCTTCTTTCGACAATGTATCTTTGATATGATTTTCCAGTTCTGCCAGAAATATCAGAACTTTTCCAAGGCGATCACTTTTGTAAGATTTGGAAAAGGATTCGTCGTTTCTTCTGTAGCAGTAGAATGCGCCGGGAATCCCCACAGCCCTGGCGGCATCTTTCATGTAATCCACCATAAACAGTGTATCTTCACTCATAAATTTACGTTCAGAGAGAAATTCGAGATTCTCACGTACAACAAGCGAGCGTCTGAAAATATTCTTGCAAACACTTACTCCGTAGCGGCTGTCTTCAGATTCCTTCGGCAAAGCGCCGACAACACCAAGAAGAAGGTTCTTCTTATCTTCGTTTTCAAACACAGTATCTTCTTCAAAATACTGTTTCTCTGTGAAATCTCCGGACTGCCTGAAGGTATTCCCACCAACAAAACAGATTCCGGACACCACAAGATCAGCATTATATTTTACTGCAGAAGTATATAGTGTTTCATACATCTCCGGTTTTACATAATCGTCCGAGTCCACAAAGCCTATGTATTCACCGCTTGCGGCTTCCATTCCGGTATTTCTCGCCATACCCGGACCGGCATTTGTTTTATGGATAACCTTGATACGCGGATCGGATTGGGCGAGCTCATCGCAGAGCAGTGCACATTCTTCTTCAGAACCGTCGTCAACAAGAATGATCTCGATTTGTGAAAGTGTTTGCGATGAAATAGAATCGATACACTGCCTTAAATATTTTTCTGTATTGTATACGGGGACGATCACGCTTACCTTGGGTGCTGTCATGGGAGTTACCTCTTTTTTATAAGGTCATTATATTTTTCGATCATGATATCACAGTATTCGCTGACACCTATGATCTTTTCACGCATAGTCTCACAGTTTTCCTTCAGTGTTTTATAGTATCCTTCATCCTCAAAGCAGCGTCTGATTGCTTCTGCAACCGCTTTGGGCGTAGGCTCGTTTACAAGTGCACCGTTTTTCCCATCCTCAACAAGCTCCGCCATACCTCCGCTGTTCATCGTGATGACGGGAACACCGTAGGAATGGGTCTCAAGGATCGAAAGAGGACAATTTTCATACCAAACAGAAGGAAGGAGCATCACTTTCGCATTTGCCATCAGAGATGTAAGCTCATCGCCGGTCAAAAAGCCCTTCATTTTGATGTTCGGAACTTCACGAAGACAATCACCGTCCGGGCCGCTTCCTGCGACGACGAACGAATAATCGGGCAGCAGCTTTGCGGCTTCACAAAGGAGGGTGACTCCCTTTTCCTTGGAAAGTCTGGCTGCAAAAGCGACATACGGCTTTTCGGGAGTAATCGGTTTGGGGAGCGGTTTCTTTTCAATAAAATTATGTATGGTTACCGTTTTGCCGGCATACAGGTCCGAAGCCGCCAAAAGCTTGTTTTCAAGGAAATGGCTGGGACATACATACAAATCCACTTTTCTGTATGTCTTCAGAATCGAGTACAGCTTCGCTTCGATGGCACCGATAAGACTTTTTGCCTTTGAGCCATGGATACAGCTGTGTTTGAAACAGTTGAATTTTGAGCCACTAATGCATCGTTCGCACGGCTTTACCTCGCCGAAGCTGTACAACAGGTGGTTTGGGCATATCATCTGATAGTCGTGAACGGTTTGAATAAGGGGAATGCTTCTCTCCTTAACCGCATAGATGACGGACGGTGTCAACTGGAAATTAATGTTGTTCATGTGAACGACATCAGGCTTAAAGTCATCCAGCACACGGCCGAGCTTTCGTTTTGCTTCTGTTGAATAAATGATCTTAAAAGGGTAAAGAAATCTTGCGGCTCCCGTAGAATGGAAATCCATATTTGTTGTATATAATCCAAGGGAATTTCCTACCGTGTTTTTTTCGTCATACATACCGAAGTATTCGACTTCGTGTCCTTTGGACTTCAGTTCCTCGGCAAGATTCAGCATATAGGTTTCACAGCCGCCTCTTGGATACAGGAACTTATTTACCATGAGTATTTTCATAAGAGTGAGTTGTCTCCTGTGTTTTTATTCACATCGGAAATGTATCCGAACAGCTTCATTTCTGTATTGCGCACACGCTCATCGAAGCCCTGACCGATCATAAGGATACCGAGGACGGTCGTAAGCAAAGGGTAATTCAGCGTGTTATCCGTAGAAGAAACGATGACAAGATAGACTGTTAAAGCAAGCGTCATAACGGCGTTTTCTGTTTTGCCCTTTGCTCCAAAATAACAAACTCTGACAAGCGTCATGGAAATCAGCCACAGAATATACCCCCAAAAGCCGAGGTCGATGAAATATTGCAAAAAGTCATTATGTACGGAGTTTACACCCACATTCATATAGGTACTGAGTTGATAGGTCAAAAATCCGATACCGTTTCCGAGAAATTCCGGAGAGAATTCATAGAATTTATCCACGGCATTATAGATGACAACGCGTCCGCTGGTGTCAATTCCGGCTTCTTCTATCAAAGAGAAAACATCCATTTTGATAATTCCGACATAACCGATAAGAAGGATGACAAGCAGGATGGAGATAATAATCGTAAGGCGTGATGCAGTGTCTTTTTTGAATTTGGCAATCAATTTCAGCGCCCATCCAAGAGCCAATGCAATCGCGATTGCAATCATACCAATGCGTTTGAAGGCTGCAATAAAACAAAAGGATGTCAGACCGAGAAGAACAAAATATACGATATCCTTCTTTGGTTTCATCAGCATATAGATCAGATATGCACCGAGACAGAAGGCAAGCTCATGGATCTCCGCTTGCACGATAACATCGCCGGTTACGCCCGCAAATGTGACGATAAGCGTGACAAGTTCGGAGAAAAATATGCCAATTCCGTTCTGAATGATGATTGTAAGGATCATCAGGATGTTGGCAATGAGTATGGCAATCAGATTGTACCACATTCCTTTTTCACCGAAGATATACAGAAAGGATATCGAGGCAAGAGTAAAGGAAACCATATTGGTATACACAAGGGATGATGATAATCCTCTTGCAATCACCGATGTATCAACCTGCCCGACAAACCAGATAAACATCGAAACCACAATTGTGATGATAAGGGGGAGGCAGTACACGAAAGCGGCCTTTATGGAAGCTGCACCGCGAGCGATATTTGGCTTATACAGAAAGACGATAAAAGCGGAAGCGAACAGAACGAGGGCAAATGCATGGCGGTATGTAATAAACAATCCGAGATTGATGACTTCCGTAAGGAAATAATACATGAGTGTCGCCACAGCCATAAAATATGCTTTCCCGGCTATTTGGATGGTTTTCTTATCCATTCTTCATTTGCCCCCTTTCTTACGTTTATTCGTCTGCTTCCTTTGCAGCATCGGCAGCAGAAGTGAATTCCTTTTTGCTCTTAATTGCCTCTGCAAGCAGCTTTCTTGCTGTCTGATTTTCCTTGAAGGTCTCGGCAATACCCACC
>JAZSFD010000108.1:0-8874 GCA_045532035.1 Eubacteriales bacterium
GTCACTGCCGGAGGATTACCGCATAGCCCGAGAGCTCGGCATGGAGCTGTATCTGGCAGCCAGAAAGGGCGTGCTTGATTGCGGCATAGACATCAAGGTGCAGATACTGTACAAGGGCGACGGCTATCCGGACGGAGAGCGCCACAAGGTGGAGAAAATCATCGTGGCAATCCCAGTGAAGAACGAAGACGAATATCCGAAGCTTCATGACTTCATCCGCACCAGAAGATGTGTAAAGTGGTTCGAGGGAGCGACGCTTATCATAAACGGCACAGGCTCGTTTGTGAAGCATGGACCGATCGCTGACTGTGGAACGACAGGGCGAAAGCTCGCTGTGGACTTCTACGGAGGAAACTGCCGCATCGGCGGAGGTTCTCCTTGGACAAAGGACGGCAGCAAGGCTGACCTCGCCCTGAACCTGTTTGCCCGTGAAATGGCTATGCATCAGGCACGCCTGCACGGCGAAAGGGTGGAGGTTCAACTTGGCTGCTGCATCGGCAGGAAAGAGGTTGATTTCAGAGTGACGGGAGAACGCGGACAGCTCCTCAAGGAGGGAACGCTGACGGTGGGCGTGAAGCAGCTTCGTGACCGTTACGGGCTTGACAAGCCGATTTACGCCGACCTGTGCATGCTCGGCTTATTTGCAAGAAGGGAATATCCTTGGGAATATCTTAACATGGAGGGAATATAATGGCAAAAGACAAACTCAATTATCCTGATCTTCCACAGTGGATGCAGGATTTCAAGCTCAGCCCCCAGGAATGGGAGGGCGAAAAGGTCTATTACGGACTGATACCGACCGGCTCTATCGAGAGGAATGACGGACAGCTCGAGGGCGTGCCGTCAAATCCTCGTGAATGGACGAGGGACGACCTTGACAGGCTCATGACCTCGATACAGGAAGACCCGATAATGTTCCTTGCAAGGGGCTGTATCATCTATCCGCTTGAGGGTCGCGAGGCTTGTATCGCTATCGGCGGAAACATGAGGCACAACGCATCCGAGGAGCTCGACCATCAGTATGTCCCGAGCGTCATCTTCCCTATGGGTACGGATGTGGCCACGCTCAAGAGGGTTGCAGCGAAGGACAACGGCCACGCCGGAAAGTTCGACTGGGACAAGCTCGCAAACGAATGGACTGACCTTGCACTCGGGGACATGGGTATCAATGTCTGGGAAATGGCAGATCAGGCACAGGGCGAAAGCAGCTCGTCAAGCAGCTCAAGCGACTCACCCGAAAAGGGAAGCACGACATCGCAGCGTCTTCTTCTCCAGTTCGGCGGAAACAAGGTTCAGATGTCCGAGGCGGAGCTTGAAGGTCTGCAGAGTATCTTTGACCGTCATGTCGAGAAGACAGGCTCAAGCTATGGCTTCGTGCTGAAGCTCATAGGTGGCTATTTCGACGGTGACGAAAACAGTGAGGAGGATAGCTATGCAGACAGTGAAGATTAAGGATTTGAAAGGTGCCGAGTACAACCCTCGGTATCTTTCTGACGAGAGCTTTGAAATGCTCAAGCAGAGCATCCGCGAGCTGGGTATCATAAAGCCCGTGATCGTCCGCATCGAGAATCGCACCCTGATTGCAGGTCACCAGAGGACAAAGGCGATGACGGCACTCGGCTACGAAGAAACTCCGGCTTATGTTCTGAAAAACCTGAATTATGCAGACGAAGTGCGTTTCAACCAACTGCACAACGCCTGCGAAATCGAGGTGTCTCCGAAAGCTCCGAGCATCCGCATCAAGGGAGATTTGAAGGTCGGAGAATTCCAGCGCGTAAAGAATAGCGACATCGAGGTCATGAACTTCGGAAAGATGAACGCTTGGGTGAATGTTCTCTCGAAGCTACTCCTGAAATATGGAGAGTTCGGCTGTCCTATCGCCACACCGGACGGCACCGTGCGCGTGAGTGCGGCGTATGCGTATGCTGCAAAAGTGGCCGGAATGGATATCGACCTGCTCGTTCTTCCGGACGACAAGGCGGCAAAGGCTGTGAATTATCTTTCCAAACAGTATGGAGTTTTCAGCTATGATCTTCTTGAGAAGAAGACATATCAGCAGAGGTTTGCGCAGAAGAAACGCCTGCGTGACGGACGCAAGGGCGAGGCGAATTCAAACAAGAGCTTCCTTTTTGAGAAATATGTGCTCCCCTACCTCAAGGACAAACCCCGCACCTTGAGGATTCTTGATTTCGGGGCTGGCCAGAAGGACTACTCAAAGAAGCTTGTCAAAATGGGATTCAAGGTCACATCGGTTGATCCTTACCATATGAAGTCTGGCTCAAACGACATCGACATCAAGGGCAATGCCGACGACTTCCGACGGATCGCAAGGGAAATCGAGACACAGGGGCTGTATGATGTCGTGATATGCGACAGCGTCCTGAACTCGGTGGATTCAATGGAGGCTGAGAAGTCAGTCATTCACACCGTTTACGGGCTTTGCCGTATGGGCGGTCAGATATTCATTTCCGGACGAAACTACGAGGCGGAGGAAAAGAGGAGCAACACGCGTGTCATCAAGACGGAAGACAGCCTGATTCGCTTCTATGACGAAAATCATTTCAGTGGAATCTTCCGAAACGGCGAATGGTTCTACCAGAAGTATCACACCAGGCAGGACATCGAGAACATCGCGAAGCTCATGAGTTCCCGTTATGAGATACACTTCAATTCGCAGGCATTCGAGATTTGCGCGGTAAAGGACCGGAGCGTCCCTATCGAGGATGTGGTGGCCGGACTTCGTTTCGAGTGGAACCTGCCTCTGCCGAACGGCTTCCGATATGGACTATCATCGACAATCGAAAAATCGTACCGCTATGCAGTTTCCAACGCTTGAGCTCTTTAAGACCACAGAGAATTTCCGTTACCTGTGGCTGAAATATGTGACGGGCTTTGATCTGTCCGTTCACTGTGCGAAATGCCTCGTCGGACAATACTCCCAATACTTCAAGATTGGGGGTGTCCAGACGAAGAATGCAATCGGCTTGAGGCTCTTTGAGTCCTATGCCCGTTATTACTACCTCTGCGGCGTTACAACGCCCTTTCGCTGGGAAGATAACCTGCACCTCGCCTTTGAGTACGAAAAGGGCTCACAGGTTGTTTACTGGGACGGCAGGACGCAGATAGTGATACAGGATGCAAGACGCATAGACATCAAGGAGCTCCCGAGCTACGACCTTGACCCTCACGGCAAGCTGGCAGAGTATCATACCTGCCGAAACTGGCGGTTCGCCTATCAAATGGTACACGGTTTATAAAACAGAAATCCCCACCTCGTTCAGTCAAGGTGGGGACTCCTCAAATCAGGTCGCAATGTCAAATCTTATCAACAGCCTCCAAGATACGGTCGCTTATGTCACGAAGCGCATCTTTCAGCTTTTCCTTTTCCTCCGGAGTGAACTTCGCAGGAGAGCCGTTCACGATGTTTCCGTTGATCCTCTGGTAAAGCCAAGACTGGGACTTGCCGAAATACTCCCGTGCTACAAACGCGACGGACAGGCACTTCAAGACAAACTCAATGCTCTGGCGCATGGAGACCTCCTCGGCTTTCTTTATGTCCGCGTCAAGGCTCTGGCGGTATGCCTCAGCAGCCTCCTCGCCTCCGGAAATCATGAGCTCCTGAAGCTCGTTGAAAAGTTCCGCTTTGCGGTCTGGGCACTCCGAAGCAAGAAGCTCTGCCTTGAGTGCGTCGAATCGTTCCTTAATCGTACTCATAAATATATGCTTGATTTTAATCCTCCCCTATGCGGGGAGGGGTTAAAAGTTAAACTTAATCCATCCACTTCAGGACCTCTATCAGTCGTTCAATCTTGTCGTCAAGGTCCTCGGTGTGTGTCGCTCGGATTCGTCGGTATAATGCTACATTTATCAAAAGTGTCTCAAGCAATACCTTTTTCTCCTCGGACATCCGTTCCGTTCCTCATTTGATTTCCATAATAACACCTCCTTTTATCATTGTGCTACAAAGATAATAATTAAAATGTTATTATGCAAATAATTCTAATGTTATTTTGTTGATTTATATAAAGTTATGGCGAAATTTAATGCAGAAATGCTCTCGAAGTGTGTGGCTTGGGTGGAGAAGAATGGTCTCTATCCACAGCCTGGCGGTGCTCCGATAAAGCAGTTCTGCGAGGCGATGACGATTGACCCGAAGACATACAGGGTGTGGATGGAAAATCCCTCTTTCTCCTCTGCTATTAAAAACGCGCAGGAGTGCTTCAAGGAGACGACAGTCATCGAGGTCGTGAACGCCTTGAAGAAGAAAGCCCTTGGATTCACGCAGCAGACCTATCGCGAGGAGAAAGCCCCAGAGAAAGTCGTGATATATGAGAACGGCAAGAAGGTAAAGGAGATCATGGGAGAAATGCGTGTCGTCAAGGCGGTCGGAGAGATACAGTATTATCCACCTGAAACGGCTGCTGCAATCTTCCTGCTGACAAACCTTGACCCAGACAACTGGAAGAACTTCCGAGGTCCGGAGATCAAGGCTTCCAATATCGAGCCGCCACGAGAGCTGACGGATAAGGAGCTCAAGGCGTTTAGAGGTACACTTGAAAAGAAATACTGATATGGCGACAGATCGTGATGCTACGAGGGCGTGGGTCGATGAAAACACTTTGAATTTCACGCGATATACATTCAAGGAGACGACAGGGCGAAAGTTCGTTGTCGGTGAACATCATAGGATAATAGCGGATGCCATTGATCAGATACTGGCCGGCAATCCGGAATATCAGTATGTGATGTTCAATATCCCGCCACGATACGGAAAGACGGAGCTTGTGGTAAAGTCCTTCATCGCGAAAGGTCTCGCGGTCAATCCGCAGAGCCGCTTCCTGCATCTGTCCTATTCCGACGACCTCGTGAAGGACAACTCCAAGACGATCATGGAGACAATCAACAGCGACGCTTACCAGCGGCTGTTTCCGGAAGTCCAGATCGTGGGACGAAGTGCCAAGAAGTGGTACACCTCGGCAGGTGGCGGGATGTATGCGGTCTCGACGGGCGGTCAGGTGACAGGATTCGGAGCCGGACAGGTTGATGCAGAAGTCGAGGGCGAGGAATGGGATGAAAATGAGATTGATGAATTCATACCTGCCAAGAACGGATATAAGTTCGCAGGAGCCGTCATAATAGACGACCCTTTGAAGCCGGAGGACGCGGTCAGCGATACTCTCCGTGAGCGTGTAAACAACCGCTTTGAAAACACGATACGAAGCCGAACCAACTCCAGATATACCCCTATCGTGATAATCATGCAGAGGCTGCACGAACACGACATGTGCGGCTACCTGCAGGAGCTTGAAGGGCTTGTCGAGAATGGTGGCAAATGGAAGGTTATCTGTCTCCCTGCATTGAGCATTGATGAGGAGGGAAACGAAAAAGCCCTCTGGGATCACAAGCATACGGTCAAAGAACTACATGAACTCGAGGAGAAAACTCCGTACATCTATGAAACCCAGTATCAGCAGAATCCGACACCTCTTGAAGGTCTCATGTACACGAAGTTCAGGACATACGCGACATTCCCGATTGGGAACTACACGATCAAGAACTACACCGATACGGCAGACACCGGAGCCGACTTCCTCTGCTCGATTGATTACAGGGAGTATGATAATGGCGACTGTTATTTGCTGGATGTGCTTTATACGGATAAGCCTATGGAGTTCACTGAGCCGGAGACAGCACGAATGATTACGAGAGATCAGGTTTCTCTGGCGAACATCGAGAGTAACAACGGAGGTCGAGGCTTTGCGAGAAATGTAGAAAAGAACGCCAAGAAGCTTGGGAACTCAAGAACCAACATTCTTTGGTTTACGCAGTCGGAGCCAAAGGATGTCCGCATCTTCTCGAAGTCTGCAGAGGTTCAGAATACAATCTACTATCCGGAGGACTGGGAAAGGAAGTGGCCACTATTCGCAAAGGCTGTCAAGGGATTCCGAAAAGAGGGCAGAAATGCGCACGATGACGCTCCGGATGCACTCACGGGCATTTGCGAGAAGAAAGCCTGTCAGACACGAAATAAATGGCAAAGAACATAAAACACTATACGATTATGAAAGTCTTGGAAATTATCAAAGAGGTCTGCTCGAAAGCAGTGCCTGGTTACAGTTTCGAGTTTGAGACTGAAAGGATGATGAATGTCTTGGCTGACGACATCAAGTTCCCCCTGATCTTCTGGGAGGAGTACACGCTGAACGACGGCCACTATTCGGAGGGAACAGGAGGAATGAGGAAGACTGTTCCGGTGGAGCTATCATTCATGAAGCTCGGACCGCTTGACAATCCAAATCCGGATGCAATCGAGAGGGAACGAATACGAGAGCAGATTGAGGAGGAAGCGATACGCCCGTTCATCGAGCACCTGAACTCATGCGGAAAGGTTACGCCTGTAAAGGATTTCACGATCACTCCACAGCCTCCCCTTTTCGATACGAATGCCGTCAGCCTCCTCCTGAGGTTTAGTGTCACCTATAAGCTGTGCTGGTAATGAGACGGATTGGAGACATAGTCCTCGGAACTGTCAATATGGCAGACGGGGAATTCACATACGGCAATAGAATAGCCCTCGGCGAAATCTTCGCGGATGACAGCCTTACTGATTACTACAAGCTCAAAAAGGCTTTCAAAGAGATTTACGGGTATTCCTGCAGGTGGCTCCCGATAAAGAAGCGAGTCCGTGTGCTGAATGACATTCTGAAAGGACTTTACGACTGGGTCAAGCGAGAGGGACAGCTGCTGCACTATGACCCGACAAGTGACGAGATAGCAGCCGGAATAAAGGAGTACTCGAAACGCGTTGGAAGTCTGGCCACAATTCAGGCGATAGCGACAAAGTTCTCCGTCGATCCGGACGAGGTCCTGAAATGGGATTACGGAAAGGTCTTCGGGATCCTGTTCAACGACCTTGAGCTGTTCAAGTACAACAAACGATATAGCAAGGTAATGGATGAAAAAAGCAGACATCATAATCGCTTCCGCCCTTGATGACGCGATAGAGGAGATCAGGAGCAATTCGAGAGCAGCCGGACAGGTAGTGACGGGCAAGACCTTGAAATCCCTTTACAGGGAGGTTATCCCAGAGGCGGACGGCTACACTGCACGACTGTACGGCAGGGCTTATTTCGGAGCCCTTGAGACCGGAAGCGGACCGGCACGAAAGAGAGGCACGGACGCAGAACGCGAGGAATTCCAGCGTAACCTTGAGGAATGGTGCAGAATACGCGGTTTCCCGAGTTCTGGGCTTACGCCTGAACAACTTACCCGTGTAGCGAAATGGCTTCGCTGGAGGCTAAATAAATACGGCTCACGGCTGTATCGCAAGGGAGGAAGAAAAGACATCTTCACTCCGGCGGTCGAGAACTTTGAAGAAAGGCTCACAGAGCAACTCACGAGCTTCTATTCAACCGAGGTAGAGAATTTATTTACAGAGGGGTTTCAGGGCTTCGGCAATTCCCCGCAATAGCAAAACGATATGAGAAACATTCTGAAATCAAACAGCCAGGCGATTTTCAATACGAGCGATAGACTGGCAGACAACATCGCAGGCGGAGTGGCAATCTGGGAAGTCCCGCCTACATATTGCTGTGCGTTCAATCCCATTGTGTTCAAGCGGACGAAGTTCCTGCATGCGATTGACACCTACGAGCCAACCCAGAAGATTGTCCCGAACTTCGTGTACTTTGACAACGAGGACGGGCGCGTCATCTATTTTGGAAGACCGACAGCCTCCCCCCTTGTGGTCGTCGTAAGTACGGACAGAGGCGAGCTGACCTGTAAGATCGGGGCAGGAAATGACGAGTGGGGAATCAGCGGAATCTGTGGCGAGATTTACAGCATACTGTCAGTATCGTTCTTCGAGGGAGAGCGTGCTGACTATGTGCAGGACCATGAGTATATCTACATCCGCAAGGGGGCAAGTTATTACGGCTCTGACTTCATCTGTTCGCCGGACATGAAGGTTGCATATCGAGACACAGCGATCGAGACGGTTCACCTTTGCGTCTACAAGCAGAACGGCTCCTATGAGACGATGATAGCGGAATCCTACAAGGGCGTCTGCAGGTTTGACATTTCGTCTCTGGTAAAGACATGGCTGAACACCTCCCTCAAGGACTTCAAGGGAGCCGAGCAGGTAAAGGACAACGCCCTGTTTACGAAGTTCACGATAAAGGGTATCGGAGGCAGCGGATATGCGGAGACCTTTGTCGCTCTCAATGCCGTTGCACAGATTGGTGAGCCGTCTGACAGAACTGGGTATGTAGGCAGCGTTCTGACCACCTTTGAGCATCTGAACTACTACAAGGGTTTTGAGCTGGATTACTCGATACTCGCGGGGGCTCAGCCTATCGAGACGGAACGCGGAGAAATCGAGGCGAAGGCTGTCACCCGAATAAGAGTGAACGATCTGGAGCAGAAACTTCTTGACCATAACCTCTCGGAGATAACCGATGATAGAGGTCTGCCAATCACGACACTGCCGAGCTTCGACACAAAGGTATTTGCCCGCAGAACTCCAAGAAACCCGTTTTATTTGCGTTGGATTAACCGTCTTGGAGGTGTAGATTATTTTATGTTCGCACTTCGCCAGAAGATAAGCACAAGCGTAAAATCAACGAGCTCATATACTCCGGTGATCAATGATGTGGCACAGGCGAAGTTCAATCAGAAAGTGTACGCGATGACAACCGAATCGACGGTGACAATCGGTGCGGAGGGGCTGACGGACGCCGAGTTCAACGCCCTGTCTGCTGTGCCTTACTCCCCTCTCATTGAGTGGTACGACGAGGCACGAGGCAAATGGATTGAGCTGTCTATCCACAAGTCAAGTCGGATCGTAGCCATGTCGTTCTGTAGCCAAGGAGTTGC
>JAZSFD010000084.1:0-49638 GCA_045532035.1 Eubacteriales bacterium
ACTTGACATGGAAAGGTTTTCGAGGACCTTTTTGTCACGCTCAAATATTTTTATGGCATACCATCTCTGTTGCTCCTCGGGAAAATCGTGCACTGCCGCCTCCTCGATGTGAGCAATTGCGTGCTCGACAGAGCCGGAAAAAATATGCTTTGGAATACGCTTTCCCTGTCCTGCGGCAGCGATTGCCACATCTGCCGCTTCCCAGGTGCCGGTGCATTTAAGTGCCGATATTTCAACAACAGGACATCCGAGCGCATCCGAAAGCTGTTTTATGTCGATCTTGTCGCCATTCTTGCGCACAATATCCATCATGTTGATGGCAACGACCACAGGAATACCGAGCTCAATGAGCTGTGTGGTAAGATATAGGTTTCTTTCAATGTTTGTACCATCCACGATATTAAGAATAGCGTCGGGGCACTCGTCGATAAGATAATTACGGGCAACCACCTCTTCAAGGGTATAAGGCGAAAGCGAATAGATTCCCGGAAGGTCGGTGATTATCACATCGTCACGGTTTTTGAGATTTCCTTCTTTCTTCTCAACAGTAACTCCGGGCCAGTTTCCGACATATTGATTAGAGCCCGTCAGTTCGTTGAACAGAGTCGTCTTTCCGCTGTTTGGGTTGCCGGCAAGGGCAATTTTGATCTTCATTCTGAAATATCCTTTCTGAAATATGCTGTCCTTAACGCGTTAGCCAAAGCTAACCTTGGCTTTCGAAAAAACAGGGCAAGTCCCTGTTTATTCTATCTCAATGATCTCGGCATCTGCCTTTCTGAGTGTAAGCTCATATCCGCGAACCGTCAGCTCAAGGGGATCTCCAAGGGGCGCGACCTTGCGGATATATACTTCGATGCCACGAGTGATACCCATGTCCATGATCCTGCGCTTCAGTGCGCCTTCGCCGTGGAGTTTGACGATCTTTACAGTTTCGCCAATCTTCGCATCTTTCAAAGTCTTCATGCTTTTCCTCCGTCTTATATATCAAATCAGTAGTGTTACAGTGAAGCCGGTCACAACGAGTGTTAGTCTATGCTAACACTGACCTTGCAGCAAAGTTAGCTTCCGCTAACCATAGTTATTATACCGCTGTGCTTTTCCTTTGTCAATCATTTTTTGACACTTATCGTCAAATTCGGTATAAATTACAATTATCTGCCGAATTTTCTACGATTCAATTATACAAAACGAACAAAGTTCGCATTCCTTTTTCCTTTTGCCATATGCATATTCAAGCCCGAATCAAAATATGATATAAAGCAATATATAAAGAAAAGAGATGGCTTTTTGTGAAAAACCTTGCCCTGTCCCTTGCGGCACTTTGCGCCGCACTGCTTATCCGCTTTTTCGACTCTGGGGAAGCGATTCCCGTTATGGGAGGCACACACCACCTCGAGTCCCCCTCCTTCACTCTTTCAGACCTTGCCGACGATATTTTTGAAAGAAGCAAGCACAGGGGATGAAGCATATAAACCTTTTTCGTATTTCGGTGCATCCGGGATTCTTTTTGACTCTTGCGGCATTTTTCCTTGCCGACAGCAGTGTATATTCGCTTGCGGCACTTTTTTGCGCCGCTTTTCATGAGCTGGGACACATTGCAGCAATATACGCTTGCGGTTCGTCTGTCGAGCGTTTTTTTCTTCATCCGTTCGGTGCCGAGATAAAGCTTTCAAGAGATGTTTGCTACAAAAAAGAACTGCTTATCGCCCTTTCGGGTCCCTTTGCCGGAATCCTTTTGTCATTGCTTCTCTTTTTCATTTCAGAGTTTTTCCCCTCGCCGCTCATTTACTTTTCGGCAATCTGCTCTCTGTGGCTTGCGGTATTCAACCTTGTCCCCATACGAAGCTTTGACGGCGGTCGGGCGGCAAGATGCCTTTTTCTCGGGATTTTTCCGTATGAAAAAGCTCTGAGGCTTATCCGCGCATCAGAGCTTTTGTCATTGTTATTGCTTTCGGCGCTGTCTGCGGCAAGTGCTGTTTTTTCATCCTACAACCTTTCGCTGTGCGCCATATGTATTTTGCTTTTCGTTTCGGTCTATCGTGCCGATTACTGAACGGCTCATTATCTTGCGGTGCTTGAGCGCATTCTGTATATGCCCATATATTTCCCGCCTGCGACGATAAAATGCTCGGAAAGTTTTATTCCAACCATATTCAATGCCATTTCACAGGCATTTGTAACATTGAGATCGTCTGCCGACGGAATCACAGTACCTTTCGGATGATTGTGCGCCAGCATGACAAATGAAGCGTCCTTTGAAAGAGCCTCCGACACAATCCTTCTGATGCTTACCTGAGAGGAATTGACATCCCCGTCACCGACAAGCACACAGTCTATAAGATGCATTCCGTTATCGAAAAATGCGGCATAAAGCTTTTCGTTGAGAGCTCCGATGAATTTTGACATGAAAAAGCTTCCGGCTTCGTCATAGTCCGAAAATGATTCTTTTTCGCTGTTGGAATCGCATATATACACTTTTGCAAGCTGAGGAATCATTTTGAAAAGTATCGCAGTATGCTCGGATATACCCGATATCTCGCACAGCTTTTCGATCGGTGCATCAAAAGCGCCGCTGATTGACCCAAAGCGTGAGATGAGCTCGTGTGCTATGCCGTTAGTATCTTTTCTCGGAAGAGGATAATACAGAAGCATCTCAAGGATCTCATGCGGCTCAAATGCCGAAAAGCCATGTGAAAGAAATCTTGCTTTCATTCGCTTTCTGTGATCTTCGTGGATATTCTTTGTTTCGCTCTGGGACATATTATTCTCCGCCAAATTCCTTAAACATTTTTATACGACTGGGATGACGGAGTTTCCTCAAAGCCTTTGCCTCGATCTGTCTGATACGCTCACGGGTAATGTTAAATTCCTCGCCAACCTCCTCAAGGGTGCGCACTCTGCCGTCGATGAGACCAAAGCGCATCTTGATAACACTCGCCTCTCTGGGAGTCAGGCTGTCAAGTGCTTCCATGATCTTTTCGCGAAGGATCGTGCGGGAAACGATCTGCTCGGGGTCGGGAGCATTGGCATCGGGAATAAAATCTCCGATAACGCTGTCCTCCTCCTTGCCGACTCGCTCTTCAAGGCTGATGGGATCCTGGGCATATTTTATGATCTCGCGGACCTTTTCCACCGAGCAACCCATTTCCTGGGCGATCTCGGCATCGTTGGGCTCGCGTCCGAGCCGCTGCATTGCAGCGCGTGAGATCTGGCGAAGCTTATTTATCTTTTCAACGATATGTACGGGAAGCGGAATGGTTCTGCCGTGGACAGATATAGAACGGGTTATTGCCTGTCTTATCCACCATGTGGCATAAGTCGAGAACTTGTAGCCCTTGGTATAGTCAAACTTTTCGACCGCCTTCATAAGACCAATGTTTCCCTCTTGAATAAGATCAAGAAAAGGCATTCCGCGTCCTGTGTATTTCTTGGCAATACTGACCACAAGGCGCAGGTTACTTTCGATGATCTCTGCCTTTGCCGCCTCGTCACCGTTTGCCATTTTTTCCGCAAGCTCAAGCTCTCTTTCTGCGCTGAGAAGCTCTATTTTTCCGATGTCCTTGAGGTAAACTCTGACCGAGTCATTGACCACCGAGCTATCCTGCGCAAGCTCCTCCTCAAGAGCCTGTTCAAACTCATCATTCTCATGGCTATCGGGATTCTCCTCACCCTTGAGAATATCGTCAAGGAAGGCATCCTCCTCGCTGAAGTCTGTGATCTCGATTCCGCGGCTGTCGAGGATGTCATAAAGCATCTCGATCTGCTCTATGGTTATGTGTGAATCCTCAATGCAATCAAGAATGTCGGCGCTCGAAAGAGATCCGGAAGTTTTTGCTCGCTCGGTAAGGATTTCCGCAAGATTTGTTACAATGCTGTTGTCGGGAGATGCGCTTTTTTTCTTAGAAGCAGATTTTGCCATTGCTGTGTCTCCTGTTTTTTGTATTTTTATTTTTATGTTACATAGACAGCATTTCTTTCACAAGGAATGCCGCGCGGTCTGCCGCCACATTCTCAAAGCTGTCGAAGGAATTTTCCGCATCCTCGTCGGCAAAATCCGATATGGCGCGGATGATAAGGAATGGAATCTCGTTTACATATGCTGTATGCGCGATGGCTGCACCCTCCATTTCGGTACAGAGCGCGTCAAAATCGTCCCTCAGCTGTTTTGCCTTGGCAGCCGAGCTTACAAAGTAATCGCCCGAAACGACAGTGCCGTAGTACGCCGAAAATCTTTTCTTTCCGTCCTTTTCAAGCTTGCCGTTAAGAGTCTCGCAGGCTTTTTTTGCCTTATCCGAAAGCTCCTTATCGGCAGTGAAAAATTTAGTGTATGGTGGATTTCTGTCAAGAATATCAAGGGGATCAAAGTCATGATAGGTCAACCGCTCGGAGATAACGATGTCAAGCTTTTCAAGCTTTTCGGATACGCCTCCCGCGACACCCGAATTGATGATGCATTCGACTCCGAAAACATCCACAAGCCTTTGCGCCGCAATGGCAGCGTTCACCTTGCCGATACCGCTGACGCAGATATAAATTTCATATCCGTTGTATTTTCCGAGATAAATACCCTTTATCTTAGTTTCGACAGCCTCAAAATCGCGGCAGAAAGCAGCGATCTCGCTGTCCATGGCACCAATAAGTCCGATTTTTTTCATATTCCTTCCCCCTTTCTCAGTCAAGATAATCCTTAAGCCGTTTTGAACGGCTGGGGTGGCGGAGTTTTCGAAGCGCCTTTGCTTCGATCTGACGGATACGCTCACGGGTGATGTTGAATTCAAGGCCCACCTCTTCAAGGGTTCTCGTTCTTCCGTCCTCAAGACCGAATCGAAGCTTCAGAACCTCCTCCTCGCGGGGGGTGAGAGTGTGGAGAACCTCGTTGAGCTGTTCGCGCAAAAGAGTATAGGAAGCGGCATCCGCAGGCGCCGGTGCATCGTCATCGGGAATGAAATCACCGAGATGGCTGTCCTCCTCCTCGCCGATGGGCGTTTCAAGGCTGACAGGCTCCTGCGCAAGCTTCATGATGTCCCGAACCTTTTCGGGGGACATATTCATGACCTTTGCGATCTCCTCGGTGGAGGCTTCATGTCCGAGCTCCTGAAGAAGCTGGCGCGAAACTCGAAGCACCTTGTTTATGGTCTCAACCATATGTACGGGGATTCTGATGGTACGCGCCTGGTCGGCAATAGCTCTTGTTATTGCCTGTCTTATCCACCATGTGGCATAAGTCGAGAACTTGTAGCCTTTGGTATAGTCAAATTTTTCAACCGCCTTCATAAGACCTAAGTTTCCCTCCTGAATAAGATCAAGGAAGAACATTCCGCGGCCCACATATCTTTTTGCAATGCTTACAACAAGACGGAGATTGCTCTCAACAAGAATACTTTTCGCAGCTTCGTCGCCGTTTGCCATTCTTTCGGCAAGAGCAAGCTCTGTTTCGGTGTCAAGCAGCTCGACCTTTCCGATCTCCTTGAGATACATACGCACCGGGTCGTCAATGAGCATCCCCTCCTGAGCAAGAGAGCCGTCATCATTCTCCTCATCTTGCGCGTAATCGCTGAGGTTTTCGGAGCTTATTTCCTCAAGAGCCATATCATCCTCATAGCCGATGATCTCAATTCCCTGCTCCTCGAAGGTTTCATAGAGCTTTTCGATCTGTTCCACATCAAGATCTGTTTCGTCGATGACCTCCAGCACCTCTTCGGTGGTCAGATGCCCCTTTGCCTTACCTTTTTCTATAAGTCGAAGTATTTCGTTCTTCTTTTCTCCCGACTGAGTGTCGGTGTTTTTCGCCTTTGCCATTTTAATGATGTAACCTTTACCTTTCCCGACAGCGCAAGCTGCCCTGTCTCAATTGTTGTCTGTTTTGTTCTGCGACGAGCGCCTTTTGGCAAGATACGCCTCAAGCTCATCAACAGTCATATCCTCGGCGGATATCGCCGTTGTTTTTTTCTTTTCTTCCTTAAGGACATTACACAACTCTCCCAAAGTCTTTATATCATTCACGGTCAATGCCCGTCTTTTTCGGTACATGGCGTGAATGCGTCCCATCTGCTCGGGCGAGAAGCTTTCGTTGAGAGCCGAAAGATCGACCTCGCCTCCGTCAGCTGCGGCATAAAGCCTTTTAAGCTCTGCAAATACATTCTTGTTAAACTCTGTCACAAAATCATTTTCGCACAGAACATCCTCCGAAAGCTTTGCAAAATATTCGGGATAAAGAAGAAGAATGCCTATTATCTGCTCTTCCGCCGAGGCGCCCCTGATGCTCTTCATGGCATCGGGGTTTATCCGATCCCCATAATGGCGCAAGGCATCCTCGCCGGATTTTGCGATTTCTTTTTTTTGTGCCGTCTGCATACGGCGGCTGCGGCGCTTGATGTCCGCCGCAATGGTATCCTTGCCGATACCCGTAAGCTCGGAAAGGCGAAGAATATACACCTCCCGCTTCATTTCGGGATAAACTCCCGCCACAAGAGCACAAGCCTCCTCAATCATAGAAAGCTTTTCCTCCGGGATATCGAGATTGTATTTCCCGATAATCTCGGTCAGTCTGTAATCTATCTGTCCCGAGGCTCCCGTCATGAGTCTGCGGAAGCTTTCGGGACCGTATTTTTTGATATATTCGTCGGGATCCTTCGCGCCGCCCGTGACCTTCAGAATCTTCACATCAACGCCGACCTCGGTCATATATTTTATTGCTTTTTCGTCGGCTCTGCGCCCCGCATCATCCGAGTCGTATGAAACATAAAGAGTCTTGGCATACCGCGATATGATGCGCGCCTGCTCGGGAGTGACAGCAGTGCCGAGAGTCGCAACAGCTCCCGAAAAGCCTGCCTGATGAAGCGCGATAACATCCATATAGCCCTCACACAGGATAAGCTCACCCGAATTCACCCTGTCGCTGGTATTGCCCGCAGTGCCGACACAGGCGTTCTTGGCATAATTGAGCGCAAAAAGGTTGCTTCTTTTTTTGAAAACAGGAGTATCGGATGAGTTGAGATATTTGGGCTTTGAATCGTCCATAACTCTGCCACCGAAAGCAATAACTCTTCCCGAGGTGTCAATTATCGGGAAAATAACGCGGTTGCGGAACATATCAAAAGGCGTTCCGCGCGACGAGATGCCGCAAAGAAATGCCTCTTTCATTTCGTCAACACTGAAACCCTTTGACAAAAGGAATTTATAAAGATCGTCAAAGGAATCCTTGGCAAAGCCAAGGCCAAAGCGTCTTATGGTGGAAGTGGAAAGCTGTCTTGAGGTCAGATACCCAAGAGCTTCTCTTCCCGCAGGTGACATAAGGTTTTCATGAAAATGCCGCGCCGCAAGCCTGTTCATTTCAAAATTGCGCTCGCGCGACAGTATTTCTTTCTGCTTTTTTGACGCAAAATCATCATCCCTCGGCACGGGGATCCCCGCAGCATCGGCAAGCTGGGTTATTGCCTGTCGGTAGTCAAGGTTTTCGATGCGCATGGTGAAGGTGATGACATCTCCGCCGGCACCGCAGCCAAAGCAATAGAAATTCTTTTCGGGGAAAACGGTAAAGGAGGGGGTGCGCTCGCTGTGAAAAGGACAGCAGCCCACAAGGTTGGAGCCTGCGCGCTTAAGATCTACATATTTTCCGATCACAGCCTCAAGGCTGTTTCGCATTTTTATTTCTTCAATAAAGCTCTGCGGAAAAGCCACGCGCTCTCCCTCCTTTCAAATTCTTTTTGTATTATCTGCCCCAGGTCTTGGGCAGGAAAAGCTCTTTGTAGGTTTCAAGAGCATATCTGTCTGTCATACCTGCCACATGATCGGCAACTACTCTCTCAATAGGATAATCATTGAGAAATTTTTTGTTGTCTTCGGGCATGGCTTCGGGGCGCTTTATGTAATAATTATAGATGGCGGCAAGCACCTCGCAGGCCTTGCCCTCCTCTTTTTTTGCCTTGCTGTTTATGTATACATTTTCAAACATGAACTCACGAAGTCCGTTTGTGGCTTCCTCCACCTCGGGTGCCATCATAAGCTCAGCCTTTCCCTTTTCAAAGTTCGAAAGGGTTCCCGCCACAAGGCTTTTTACCATTGTGTCGATCCTGTTGGAATGGTTACACCCAAGGACCTTGCTGTATTTTTCAGGAATCATGGCATCGGTAAGAATGCCCGCTCTTATGGCATCGTCGATATCATGGTTTATGTAAGCTATCCTGTCGGCATATTTGATAAGCCTGCCCTCAAGGGTTTTTGCGGCAACAGGTCCCGTGTGGCACAAAATCGCATCGATGACCTCAACGGTAAGATTCAGTCCCTTTCCGTCGCGTTCAAGAACGGTGACAGTGCGCACACTCTGCTCATTGTGAGCAAAGCCCGAAGAGCACAGCGAATTGAGCACTCGCTCGCCCGCATGACCGAAAGGGGTGTGTCCGAGATCGTGCCCGAGACACGCCGCCTCCACAAGATCCTCGTTGAGCCGCAAAAGTCTTGCAACACTTCGACCGATCTGCGAGACCTCAAGGGTGTGAGTCAGACGGGTTCTGTAATGATCTCCCTCGGGAGAAAGGAAACACTGGGTCTTGTGCATAAGACGCCTGAAGGATTTTGAATGGATTATCCTGTCGCGGTCGCGCTGGAAATCGGTTCTCAGGTCACATTCGTCGATGGGGAAAAGTCTGCCCCGGGTATCCCTCGATCTGAAGGCAAATTCCGACAAAAATTCGTCTTCTCTGCGATTCTGCAGTTCAATATACGAAAAGCTCATCAAAAAACCCCTTTCGGAAAATGTGTGCGTCAAAGGACTTGAAGTAACGGTTTTCGACTTCTTAAATTATTATACCGCCCGACGGGATAAAATACTTTTTTATTTTTCGTCAAAAAATGTCTTTTTTTCAAGCATTTGATAACTCTGCCGTTGCAACTCCGACCGTTTTTTCGATAACCTCGGAAAGACTGCCGAAAACTGTACAGCCGGCGGCTTTTTTGTGTCCTCCGCCGTCAAAGCCGGCGCAGATATTCGCCACATCCGCAAACTCATTCGAACGCATCGAAAGACGGTATTTTTCCTTGCCGTCATCTCCTGTCTTTTCCTTGGCAAAAATCGCGATCTCCACGCCCTCTATCATACGCAAAAGCTGAACGCAGGTGTCAAGCTCAGTCTCGTTGATGCCGTTTTCGGCAAGCTCAGGGCGGCTGATATATGAAAAAGCGATCTTTCCGTTTTCAAAAAATCTGACATTTTTGGTGCAAAGCGCCTCCGCCTTGAAGGTTCCGAGCGATTTTATGTCAAAAAGCTTTCTGGATATCCCGGCGTTATCGGCACCAAGCTCAATAAGATCGCCCGCGGCACTCATTGTGCGACCGCGCGTGTTTGAAAATTTGAAATTTCCCGAGTCGGAGGAAATGGCGGAAAAAAGCGCACAGGCGGTGTTTTTGTCAATAAGCTTTTTTGAAAGAAGCTTTTCCATTTCAAGAATAACAAAATAAAGAGTCTCGCCTGCCGAGCTTGAAAACTCCTCGTCAAAGAGAAGTCCGCAGGGCAGGGTGTTGATGTCGTGATGGTCAAGGGCAAGCGATATATTATCCGCATATTCCGAAAGAGCAGCTCCTATGAGCATTCTGCTTGCAACATCAACGGATACGATATATGTGGGAGTAAGTATTCCCTCAAAGCTTTTTCCAAAAAAGCAGTTTTTACCGCAGGCATATTCTTCAAGAAAAGCAATGTGCTTCGGCAGTTCATCTGTGCAGGCAACAGCAGCATTTTTTCCTGCCGCCGAAAGGGCGTTATAAAGTGCAATGCCTGTGCCCGCAGTGTCCGCATCGGGATGACTGTGGGTGAGTATCAGAATGTCATCATGTAAGAGTATTTCGCGGGCAAAGCCCACACGGTCTGTTCTTTCTGTCATTTGTTTTTCTCCAATGTCATAAACTGTGCCTTGAAGCTGTCACCGATTGGAAAATCGATGCCGTTTTCAGAGATATCCTTTGCGCTTCTCACCTTTCCGTCGGGCAATACATATTCGGCATTTGCGTCAAGAACGGGAAAAACACAGATGTTATTCTGCCTTGCTTTTTTCGTAAAAACAATAATTCGTGCCTCGGACAGCTCTTCATCTGCAAATTCAAGCACCAGCATCGAATCGGTGTCGGTGAGAATACGGCAGACTGCGTTTTTGAAAAACTCACGGTCCTTTTTGAACTGAGCAACAAAGCCCTTGAGGTCTTCAAACAACTTTTCGTCAAAAGAAGTCAGGTCACAGCTGAAGCCGACGGGGCTTCCGGTAAGAAAGCCTTTGAGAAAATCACCTTGTACTCCCACAACACGATCCCAGAGAGCATCGTCGCAGGCAATAAGCTTGTCAACATAGTCTTTTTTGCGGGAATAAGGAGAAGGGGCTCCTTGAACCGAGCAGATGACTGCCCAGCACTCTATCCACTGGGGAGGCATACGAAGCATCGTGTCCTTGAAAATACGCAATCCCTCATAAGGGCTCTGATTGTCGCTCAGCCAGAAGCTGTCATAAAGCGCACCGTCGCGCGCCGCCATGCGGAAGCCGCCCGACGCGCAGTTTTCAAGATAAAGCGACGGATATCTTTCCTTGAGCCTTGAAATATATTCCCTGTGTCCGCGCATATATTTCAAAAAGCCCGAATGGTAAATATCATATTTCATATCGGCGTTGAAGTCGAATTTTATAAACTCGGCACCGTATCTGTCGATAAGCTCACAAGTCTTTTCGTAAATGTAATCAACTGCCTTACTGTTTGAAAAATCGAGAAAATATGTGTGGTCCCCTTCGATAAAATATTCGGGATGGTTTTTAACGATATCGGTACCGCCGTTTGCAGTTTCGGGCTCAAGCCAGAAGCCGAATTTCATGCCGCTTGCTCTGACCTCGTCGGCGATCGTTTTCATTTCACCTCTGAAGCCAAAAGTGAGATTTTCCTCCCAATCACCTCTTGTGCGCCACCATTCCTCGCCTTTTCCGAACCAGCCTACATCGATGACAAAATATTCTACCCCAAGCTCCTTTGCCTTTACAAGCTGACTTCTGACATCGTCGGTCGTGAAGCTGTCGAATTTATACAACCATGTGTTGTAGATGACAGGCATGGTCTTTCGGGGATAGATCTTATTAAGATAAGAATGAAGCTTGTGACAGTCAAAGTCGGTCTTGCTGAGCGTCGTGTAATACATAATTTCGGGAAGCTCAATTTTTTCTCCCGGCAAAAGACCGACCGAAAGACCATCCTTCATAACACCGAGCTCAACCTCCACATACGCCGCCTCACCGCCGGCATATACTCTCGAAAAACGCATTTCCCATGCCGAGCAGGCATTCAGGTGAAAGACTGTTCCGCGTTCTGCCTGTTTGTTCCAAAGCACCGAGAAAGGAGAGGCTCCCGAGGCATTACGCACACTGTCACATCTCGGGCAAACCGTGGTCACAAGCTCCTGCCAACCGCCAAAGCTTTCGTTCTGCCAGCCGTTATACTGGGTGTAAACACTGTATTCACCGCCATCAAGGAGAAATTTCGACGAAAGGGCACTGAGGGTTATCGCCTTGTCCGAAACATTCTTCACACATCCGCGTCGAACGCACACGCCCGACTCATCTTTTTTGATTTCCGACGAAGCCTCAACAGTTCCGTTGTTTATATAATATGAATCATCTCTTTTTTCAACAGAGCCTTTCAACTGACCGAAATCGCCGCAAATATTCCATAATGCTACGGCATCTGTGTTTCTTTTAAGTATGTTCATGCGGTTCTCCTTTCAAGCGCCAAAGCCTTGTGAGGCTAATTATAATATGATAACACAAAAAACAACATTTTTCAATCAGTTTTTTGATTTCGGAATATTATCCGCAAAAAATCACAGAATTATCACACAGATAACATAGTTTTTACAAAATGATTTTCTATAATTAAGCCGTAAACAGAAAAACTCTTCAAAAAGGAGGCAATTTTATGTACAACGAAAACGATAACCCCATCATAGAACCCGAAAACACTTCCCCTGAGGATGTGACAGAAAATACTATTCCGGAGCCTGACCTTTCACAGATAAGCGAGCCTGTCGCCTCCGAGCGCAGTGCGATCGAATACAGTGCCGACAAAAAAAGAGAGGGCTACAATGTTGACTATGTAACCGTGCCTTCCGCAAAAGAGAAAAAAAGCTCCCACCCTCGCGGACACGGTCTGAAGGTTGCAGCTGTCATCATTGCCGCAGTTTTTGCCATAACTCTCTGCACTTTCATGGGAACATACATTTTCAAGAATCTTACAAATATCTTCTCATCTGACCGACTTTCACCCCTTACGGGGAAGGTAAATATCCCGCTCGGAATCGAAAAGGATGTTTTCCAGATGGAAATTCCCGAAGTAAAGAACGACACCACTCAGGTTGAAGAGATCATTTCGGTCAAAAACGACGGCACAACTCCCCTTAGCGTAAATCAGATCGCACAAAAATGCACAAAAAGCTCTGTCGGTATCATGGTCGAGAACACACAGTATTATTTCGGCAGAGCATATTCCGCATCGGGTGTAGGCTCGGGCTTCATTCTTTCGGAGGACGGATATATCGCCACCAACCACCATGTTATCGAAAACGCCTCCAAGATCACCGTCGTGCTTAACGACGGCACAGAATATGAGGCCACTCTTGTGGGCTCTGACAGCATAACCGACATCGCCGTCGTCAAAATCGAAGCAAACAATCTTCCTGTTATGGAGCGCGGAAACTCGGATGAAGTTCTTGTGGGCGATCTTGCCGTTGCCATCGGCACTCCCGCTTCCATCGAGCTTGCAGGCACTGTCACCGACGGTATCATCTCGGCGGTCAACAGAAAGATCGACATCACCGACAGCTACGGCAGAGTTATAAAAACCATGACTCTTATCCAGACCAACGCCACCATCAACCCCGGAAACTCGGGAGGACCCCTCATCAATCAGTATGGCCAGGTCATCGGTATCAACACCTTGAAGCTCACAGATCAGTATGAGGGCATCGGCTTTGCCATTCCGATCAATGGCGCCATCAGCATCATGAATCAGCTTATTTCAGACGGTTCGGTATCCGACAGAGGCGAAGGACTTGTCACCAGCAAGGCTTCCATCGGCATTCAGTGTGTTGATGTCACCGAGGAGGAAGCCAACTATTACGGAATCCCCAAGGGAGTTCTTGTTATGCAGATCAACAAAAACGGCTCTGCGGCAAAGGCAGGACTCCGCCGCGGCGATATCATCATCTCTTTTAACGGCAAGACGGTGGAATCCACCGACGAGATCAATTCCATCAAGGACGAATTCAATGCGGGAGACACTGTCACCCTCACCGTATTCCGCGACGGCGAAGGAAATATTGACATCACCTTTGCTCTCGATATGCAAACAAGCTGAATAAGTAACAAAAACGGATCGATTGATCCGTTTTTTGCATATTCCGATTTTAATGGTTTTCTTTATTGACAAAAAACAAAAAGCTTGTTATCATAATCAATAGGAAATAATTTCAGGTTTCCGTACCTTGCAAGGAAGGAAGTGTTTATTATGAACATCAAAGAAATGTATATGAAAAACCCCGTTTACGCTCCCAGATACGAAAAGGACGAGCTTTTCATCCTCCCCGCGGGAAGTGCAAAATTCAAGGGCGTTTTTGACGAAGCGATCAGATTCGTTGCAGAAAACCAGTGCAAAAACAAGCACAACTGGATCCTTTTTGCCGAGCAGTTCCGCTCAAATGTTGACGATCCCACAAATGCCTGGAGATGCGAATACTGGGGCAAGATGATGCGCGGCGCATCCTTTACATACGCATACACTCAGGATCCCGAGCTTTATGACATCATGATCGAAACAGTGAAAGACCTTCTCACCACCGAAGATGAGCTCGGAAGAATCTCCACATACAGCGTTGAAAACGAATTCCACGGCTGGGATATGTGGGGCAGAAAATATATCCTCCTCGGTCTGCAGTATTTCATCGATGTATGCCACGACGACAAGCTGAAGGAAAAATGTATCGGCACCATGTGCCGCAACCTCGACTATATCATCTCCAAGGTCGGCAAGGAGGAGGACGGCAAGCTCCCCATCACAAGAACCTCTGCTATCTGGCAGGGTCTTAACTCCTGCTCGATTCTTGAGCCTGTAGTCAGACTTTACAGCATCACCGGCAAGAAGGAATATCTTGAATTTGCAGACTACATCGTTTCGACAGGCGGTATCGAAAACGGTAATATTTATGAGCTTGCCTATGAAGGAAAGCTTTATCCTTACCAGTACCCCGTCACAAAGGCATACGAAATGATGTCCAACTTCGAGGGTCTCATGGAATACTACCGCGTAACAGGCATCGAAAAATGGCGTATCGCCTCCTGCAACTTCGGAAAGCTTGTGGCAGAATCCGACCTTACCATTATCGGCTCCTCGGGCTGTACCCACGAGCTGTTCGACCATTCGACCGTCAAGCAGGCAAACACAAAGAACCTCATTATCATGCTTGAGACCTGTGTCACCGTTACCTGGATCAAATTCATCACCCAGGTGCTTCTCCTTTGCGGCGACGCTTCTCTTGTGGACGACATCGAAAACTCCATCTATAACGCACTGCTTGGCGCCATCAACACCGAGCACAGCGATGCTCTTGCCGGCTTCACCTTTGACAGCTACAGCCCCGTTCTCATGGGCACCCGTGCGCGTCAGCTCGGCGGTACCCAGAGAATGAGAAACAATACCGAAGTTTTTGGCTGCTGTGTTGCCATCGGCGCCGCAGGTACAGGACACATTCCCTCCATCGCAGTGATGGGAAGACGCGACGGCGTTGCAATAAATCTTTATGAAAAGGGCGAATATACCGCTGTTACTCCTTCCGGCAAAAACCTGAAACTCACATTTGATACAGAATATCCTTATGACGGCAAGATCTCAATAAAGCTCGGTCTTGCGAAGGAAGAAAAGTTCACCGTGGCTCTGCGCATCCCCGCATGGAGCGAAAAAACAAGCCTTAAGATCAATGGCAAATCGGTAAAAGCAAAGTGCGGCTACACCGAGATCACCCGCACATGGCAAAAGAACGACGAGATCACCCTTGTCCTTGATATGCGCGTTCGCATCGTTGATGCTCCCGTCGACAAAGATGACAAGAATTCGAAGTTCCACAAGGCACTCATCCGCGGCCCTATCGTGCTTGCGCGCGATGCACGCCTTGGCGAGGAGATCGATTCTGTCATCGACCTTGCAGCCGACAAGAACGGCTTTGCCATCGTTAAGGAAAGCGACACCGCAAAGTTTGTAAGACATCTTGAATATGCCGTCAAACAGACCGACGGAAGCTATATCCATCTTGTCGACTATGCCTCGGCAGGAAAGACCTGGCGCCGCGATTCGCGCATGACCGTCTGGATGCCCACAAAGAACTACTGGAGCTTCTCTGAAAGCAAAGCTGTCACCCTTTACCTCGGCGAGGCAAAGAAATACCTGTGCGATATCGACGACAAGGCTTGTATGGCGGAAGAAGAACAGAAATGGAAGATCGAAAGATGCGGCTATTACATCCGCCTCAAGAATGTCAAGAGCGGAAAGTATCTTGCCATGACAAAAAAGGACGATGTCTGCCATCTCGAAATGCTTCCCTTGTGCGATTGCGATTGCCAGAAATGGAACTTCACAAAGGCAACTTTAAACCGCTACACCCTTGAAAACAAGCTTTTCGGACTCCAGCTCTTCTATGACAGAGGAACAGGAGATCTGCTTCTCGAAAAGCCCTTCTCCGAGCATTTTGTTTATGACACCTGCATCTGGAGAGAATTCGCCGTCAAGAACTGATAACAACAAAAAGCCCGCGGAAAATTCCGCGGGCTATATTTTTTGCTTATCCGAGAGCAAGAGTGCTATAATCCACAATTTCTGTTCCGGGATAGTAAAGGTTCAAAATGTAAGTATAATCATGGCCGCGTTCGGCAAGAGTCATGGCACCGTACTGACTGAGTCCGACACCGTGACCGTAACCCTCACCCGTGATAGTGAACACCCTCTCGCCTGTGGGTGCAATCGTTTTCAGTCCCGACGAGGTAAGAGCCTCAATGTTTGTCGAGGGAGACGAAAGATTCTGTTCGCCCTGGGCAGTTATTACATACATATTCTGAGAATCAAGGATATAATCCTTCTGCTCACCGGCATTCACCGTCGTATGAGTTGAAATGGTAAAGCAGGCGCTCTTGCAATACTGAGTAATAAAATTGCGCACATGAGTTGATTTTTCCACAACTATACTATTTCCGAAAGCATCGGATACCGTAAGCTTGTATACATATTCCGAGCCTTCCTTGCGCTCACACACAATATTTTCCACATCGCCCTTCAGGATGCTGGCATAGCCCTCTTTGGAGTTGATATAATCGGTAAGCTCAGAGGCAGATACAGTGTAGCTCCATTTTCCGTTGACATAGTTTTCACATTCATTGAAGCCGACATTTACATTGGTGAGATAAGGGTATGCCTCAGGCACACTTCCCCATGCAGAGCTTGCGCTCTCGGTAATGTCGCCACTTGAGGAATGGTAGGTGGTAAGAGCGGGCTTGCCCTCATATGCCACAATCATTCCGCGGGTATCACGCACCGCCGCATCTGTTGCAGGTACTGCCTTTCCGATGCCGGTGTATGCCTGACAGTGGGGGCCGTCACAGATATCAAAGCCCTCCGACTTGTGCTTTGTTCCATTGTAAAGAGTGAAGCTTCTGGCAACAACAGCCTGGGATTTGAGCGCCTCGGCGGGCCAGGTGTTGTAAACCTCTGAAACCACGACTCCGCGGATATAGTCTTCAAGATAGACCATGCTGACAACTCTCATCACACCCGACTGATAAGTCAGCTCCACAAGTCCCGTATAGGTGTTGGTGCCGACGCCGATGTTTGCATTGTCACCGCGGGCACGGACATAAAGCGGAAGAGAAATATCTGTGTGGGTATAAACATTTGCCCATTCGGGAGTGTTGATATAAATTGCAGCGTTTTCAGGGTTTGAGGTCGCCGCAAGCGCCGTGTTGTCATATGAGGCAAGAGCCGTGAACACACAGCTTGTGCTGTCAAAGGTTCCGATATCAAAGCCTGTTGCCGAGGTGAGGGCAACCGACGATACCGCCGTTGCGCCAAAATTCAGTCCGACACGGATAAGCCTGTCCGAGGTGTAGGAATAGCTCTGTGCTCCGACCAGCGACGGCCATGCGGTAAGCAGGGTCACAAGAATGAAGAGTATTGCCAGTGCAAGGCACAAAACTCTTATTACGGCCTTACGTTTATCGGGGCGTTTCTTTAACTGTTTCATAGTCATTCAACAATGTAATCTCCGCGCACAAGAACATATGCCTTGTTCGAGGTGATAACAATTCCCCTTCCGTCGTTGCGAGGTATGATCAGAGCATGATTGATGCCGACCTGCTCGCCGTTAAGTACTTCTTTCATTTCAGATATGTCCGAAAGACCGTTTTCGGGAATATCCGAAAAAGCAACAGCTGATGAGCCGGGACGAACGATGATCTCCACCGTACCGTTTTTTGAGGAAAGCTTCTGATCTTTGGAAAGCTCTACTATCTCATAGCCCATATTGGGCGCGGCAACCTCCTGAATTTCGGGAGCCTCTTCTGCTTCTTTTTCATTTTCCGCTTCGGCCTGCGCCTCAGCCTTGATCTCGTCTTTGATCTCCTGTTTGAGAGAGGGGCCGAAAACATCCTTCATATAGCTTAAAGTTACCAAGGGATCATTTTCGGGAATATAGTCTGTTGCAAGGACAATAACAGGAAAAACAAGAGCAATCGCGCACAATATTACTGTCAGAATGACAGCGGTTTTTTTCTTTTTTAACGGTTCAAAACGCTTTTTCATTTTTTCCGAATCTCCTTTCCGAAACTGTGTTTTTTTCGCCGAAAAAACCGGTTGAATTCTGTAAAAATCTGCATTTTCAAGCCGGTTCGACAGCTTTTTAACGATCTTTTTTTGAACGCAGATGTAGTTATTATAGCATATAATATCGAAAATTGCAAGTCCCAATGTTTTTTCCTATAACTTTATTTTCTGTGGAACAATTTTTTTGTTGATATTTCGCAGAAAAATGATTTTTGATATAATAAAAATAGGCATAGTCGGTTACTATGCCTATAAATTAGAATTTATCTTCCCAACAATTTGAAAACTTATTATTTCAAACTATTAATTTCTTTTTGTAAATTTGCTAAAAACCTACCTGCATGAGAACCATCCATCTGTGTATGATGAAATTGAAAAGAAAGTGTTAGATAATATTTAAACCATTTCTTTTTATATCTACCCCAAATGATAAACGGATTATTGAAAATACCACTATTCATTCCAACAGCTCCATCAATTTCTGTATCTATAATTGCAGATGTTCCTATTACCATACTATCAGCAGATAAGTCTCTATCTTGACAACTTTCTGCAACTTGAGATGTATATTTTAGGTATTCTTTATTGTATGTATCTAAGTTTTCTGCATACAAAATATCACAGGAATTAACCTCTCCATCTTTATTCTTCACAATCGTATTAACAGCAATTGTATCATATTGTATAAGTTGTTTCCCAACAGGAAGTATATAAAACTCTTTTATACTTACAGCAGATTTTCCTATACAATAATCTAAAAGCATATTAAATTTCATATGTTTTCTTTTGCTGACTTTAATAAGATTTGTTACATCTAAAGTCTTAAAAAAAGTCACCATAGGATTTGGTGCATTCATCCAAAATTCATATGCCATAGCTCTTGTTGTATCTTTTGGTTGTATTTCTTTTGTCATTACATATTCTCCTACAAATATAAACAAAGTATATTCTATAAGCATAGTATAGCAGATTTCTTGCATTCCGTCAACGGGGTTACTGCGTTTTCAGCAATGTGCCCTGTTGTGGTTATCTCCGTCTGCTGGATATCTCCGAAAAAGAAAAAACCAACACTTTTATATATTTGCCTATTAATTTTTCTGAAAAATTATATCTTTTAGCGAATAAAATCAACAAAAAAATGCGGTCGGAAAATCTTCCGAGAAAAACCGACACCTATAAATGACACTTTTGAGATCTAGTCAAGTTCTTTTGCTTGTTGTATCATTAGTTCCCTAAAATTATAAAAGGTCGGCGGTAAAATTATAAAAATCCGTGTTTGATTTTATAAAAAGTCGGTCAACGATTTATAAAAATCTAAATATCTTTTATAAATCTTCTGCAATCTTTTATAAAAGAGTAGGGATTTTTTATAATCGGTTTTATAAAAAACAAAAGAGATTTTATAAAACTTTTGACAGATTTTATAAAACCTCTAATATTGTTTACAATGTGAGGAACTTTGCAATACAACGAACTATGCATATAAAAATACATCTACAATTCAATTTTTCTGCGAGATTTCAACGAAAAGTCCGTTTCACAGAAAATCGAGTTATAGGTGTTTTTTGGCAAATATTTGCCTGTAAAAAATCAAAAATACAGTTGCAAACATAAGCGAAAAGTGGTAGAATAATAATATTAGATTTTTATGGGGGTAAATAACATGAAACAGATGCTGAAGCGAATACTTCTTTTTGCCTGCCTTGCAGCGCTGACCGTCTGTCTTTTCAACTTTGCACTCTCAAAGCTTTCCAAAAATGACGATGTCAACCAAGTAGTAACCGGCATCCCGGATACGCCCGCTGTCAACGAAAAACCGGATGATCTCCCCGACAATGAAGATGTAATCGAAAGCACTCCCGCCTCCGTTTCTGTTTCGGAATATCTTTCTTCCTTTAATGTAAGCACCCATGATGACGGATATACCGTCACAGACGCGGTCTTTGACGAAAACAGCATTCTTTCACTTTGTAGGCTTTCCGACCGCACATTTATCCCCGATAGTGCAAAATACGAAGTTGAGGGAAGCAAATATTTCACCATGTGGCCGAGAATGGGATACATCGTCCTTGCCGACGGCACACAGAAAAAGCTCCTCTCCCCCGACGGAAGTATAATTCCCATTCCCGAAGGCCATGACCTTTCGGTGGCAGGAGCACGCGACAAAAACAATCTCCCCGTTTTCCGCGACTGGAGTGAAAACGGTGCATATGTCACCCTTTCTTATGACGGCACAATTACCCCGTCGGATTATGACGAAGTGCGCGATTCCTGCGGCATCCTTTTCGACTATCCCTCTTACTACGGAGTGTCTGACAACGAAAAATGCGTCAGAGTCTATTCGAACCGCGGATTTGGCTATACCATCGACGGTGAGGACGCACGAGATGTCATCGCCTCCTACAGAAAAGCATTCAACTATTCCGAAGGCTTCGGCTGTGCCGTTGACGCACAGGACAGGCTCTATTTCTTTAATGAAGAAGGTCGACTTCGCATCGGCGGTCTTTCGGTCATCATGTTCTATGGCTGCGGAGATGTGCTTGACGAACGCTCTCTCGGCTACTACTATTTCGATGAAGGACTTACAAGAGCTACAAAAAAGTTTTATTCCCGAGGAAAGCTTATTTCCGAATACCAAACCTTTGTCGACAGAGAGGGTGACGAGTTCAAAACTCCTGCCGATTACAGCGTCTATTCGTACAGCAACGGCAGAATACTGCTTGAAAAAGACGGAAAATACGGTTACATGACCTCCCGCGGAAAATGGCTTTGCGCACCTGAGTTCACCTATGCACGCCCCTTCTTCGAGGGTCTTGCAGTGGTGGGTGAGCTTGACGGCAAAAAAGGTGTCATCGACCGTGACGGCAACTATGTAATAGCTCCCGTCTTTGACGAAATAACAGACTGCTCGGGCGGTATCATCTGCGCCTATTCGGACGAATGCGGATGGCAGATCTTCAACAAGAAAAATCCAGTACCCCTCACAGAGGAAACAACCGATGAAGAATCGGCGGAAACCGTGACCGACGAAGTCATAGGATAAATCCAAAAAATTCAGAAAAGAAAGAAGGTGTAAAAAAAGTGGCTTTTTTTATCGACCGCAAAAAAGATACGCACGAAAATACCCAAAAGCTGTCGGAGGACGCTGTCCTTGTAAAAAAAGCGATCGACGGCGATGCCGAAAGCTTCGGAAAGCTTGTCGAAAAATACGAAAGCTTTGTTTACAGAACCGTCTTTTACGATCTCAAAAGCCATGAGGATGCACAGGATATCTCCCAGGAGGTATTCATCAAGGCATACAAGGCACTCGCCTCCTTCAGGGCTGACAGCGAATTTACCACCTGGCTGTACAGAATATGCAAAAACACAGTCTACGACCATATCAGAAAAAATTCCAAATCAAAAACAATACCTATCTCGGAGCTTTCAAATCCCGAAGAGGGCGACAAGGAGTATGAGATCGCCGACACCGACGGAAAATTCGATCCCGAAAAAACTGCCGTTTCCAACGAGACCGCCCGCATTGTAAACGATGCCATCCGTTCGCTTTCGGAGGAGCACCGCGAAATGATCGTTCTTCGTGATATCGAGGGTTACAGCTATTCTCAGATAGCACAGCTCATGTCGCTGGAGGAAGGCACTGTCAAATCCCGTCTTTCAAGAGCGCGCGCCGCGCTGAAAAAGAAGCTTGAGGACAAAGGATTGATTTAATTTACAATAAGTTAATAATTTAACGGAACTTTATCGGAAATGATTCGTCTACATATACAGATAAAACAAAAATACCACAGGAAGGGAGGAATTTGAAATGAACAGCAAAAAGCTTTGCGAAAAGATCCTTTCGGAACTTTTGAAGGATCCTGACGAGCTTTCGCCGGAAGCAAAAACTCATCTTGAAGACTGCGAAGAATGCAAGGCAGAGCTTGAAAAAATTCAAAAAGCCAATGCTTTGCTGAAAGCTTCGGCGCCCGCAGTACCCGCATTGAAAGACTGCGTGCTTTCAAGGATACTCGATGAAAAGCTTGTTCCGACTCCCCTTTCCTCCACACCGCGCAAACATATTCCCATCGGCACCATAAGTGCCGTCGCCGCAGTCCTTGCAGTGGGAATCCTTGTTTACAAGGGCGATATCCTGAACAAAATAGACACCGCCAATAGCGAAAACGAAATGATCGTATACGATGAAGAGACAGCGCTTTCTCCCGAGGCTCTTGTCGAGGAATGGAACAACAAGACAAACGGCGAAAAGAAAAGCGCAAACTATCAGATTGTTGCAGATTCGGCAAACGACAGCATTTTGTATTCCGATGAGGAAATCATTGAAGAATGTGCCGAAGCCGAGGAAGAGCCCGCATATGATGCAAATCCCGAAAAGAAGCTTCTCAAATCCGAGCAAGAATCGACAGAGACCGATGATACTGCTCCGACGGAAGCTGTCAAAAATGGCGACATTGCCGAAAGAGGTCATCTTCTCTCGTTGCTCCCCCCCACAAACGACAGCGTTTCGGGCAACTCAAAGCCCGACGGTACACAAAACGCATTTATCGCCAATGATATAACCTCAAACTCCGCCTCAGCCGCTGATGGCGGAACTGCAGGTACCACCGATTCTCCGGCTCCCGCAGGCGTTGAGGACACCGAAAAAGCCCCCGAAGTCATGATGCTGCATCCCGGGTCGGGAATGTCAGGCGCCGCAGGCGGTTCATCCGGTACCTCCTGCGCAAATGAGCGTTCCGAAGATGCAACCAATGACAGTATAAAAGTTGCCCTTGGCAATATTTCGGAGAAAAGTGATGCCGCAGAGGTCTACAAGGTGCTTTCGCAGTATTATCCCGACAGAATCTCTTACGAGGTCTTTGAAAGCGCCGATCCCTCGGAATATCTCGCCTTTGTCATGTCAATAGACGACTTTGACAGTGAATACACCGAAAGCGCTTTTCTTGGCTTTTGCGGAAAGGTTTTCTTTGAAAGCCGCAATAAGACAGAACTTCTATAATTCAAGCAAACAGAGCTGTAAAAAAACTTTTACAGCTCTGTTTTTGTATCTGCATTTTCCGCGCGATTTGGGAAATACTTTGTGTATAAGAAAAAACTGTGAGGTATCTTATGCACAATTGCAAGGTAGAGATCTGCGGAGTCAACACCGCAAATCTGACCGTTCTATCAACAGCCGAGAAAACAGAATTGCTGAAGCGCACAAAACAAGGGGACGAAAAAGCGCGCGAAGCGCTCATCAACGGCAACTTAAAACTTGTTCTGAGTGTTATCCGCAAATTTTCCTCCCGCGGAGAAAACCCCGACGATCTTTTTCAGATAGGATGCATCGGTCTCATCAAAGCCATCGATAATTTTGATATAACGCTGGGTGTCCAGTTCAGTACCTATGCGGTGCCAATGATAATCGGCGAGCTTCGCCGTTTTCTGCGTGACAACAATGTCATCCGTGTTTCAAGATCTCTGCGCGATCTTGCCTATCGCGCGCTTAACACAAAAGAAGCTTTACTTTCAAAGCTCGGCAGAGAACCTACCATCGAGGAGATAGCAAAGGAAATGGACGCTCCTAAGGAGGAGATCGTGAACGCCCTTGACGCTATTGTCGACCCCATATCCCTTTATGAGCCTGTTTTTTCTGAAAACGGCGATTCGATATATGTCATGGATCAGATCAGCGACACAAAAAACACCGATGAAAGCTGGCTTCAGAAAATCGCCATTTCCGAGGCGATAAAGGGACTTTCGACCCGTGAGCGCAATATCATTGAACTGAGATTTTTTGAAGGTAAGACCCAGATGGAGGTAGCGCACGAAATCCACATAAGTCAAGCGCAGGTTTCGCGTCTTGAAAAAGGAGCTCTTGCACAAATAAGAAAACAGATCTAACCTTCTTTGCCGTGTTTTGCAATAACTGTATATTTGACTTTCAAGCTTTGGTTAGATAAACAGATTCTTTTCCGACTTTGCAAAAAACGAAAGGTTAAAGGAGTTTCTTCACGCCTCGGCAAAAAGAGTAATCTCCTATGCCCGAAAGGGTTGATACAAATTGAAAAGCGGAACACATTCGTTCCGCTTTTTGTTTTTTCAATATGTAAGCTCTGTTTTCTGAGCCTCAAAAACCTCTCCGTCGGCATCTATGCCGTTAAGATCCACTCTAATATATTCGGGGATCTTGATACGCATCGACTGGTTGGGAGCCGCAAGGACATGCTGCGCGTAATAAACCGAAAACTCATGTTTGATGTCACAGGCAAGGAATGCCGCCGCCGCCCCTCCCCAACCGAAATCGGTCATGGGAGATGCGTTATCAAGGGGGCATCTGATTCCAAGTCCGTAACCGTAACCCAACGCCCAGATGCCGTATTCCGCGTTCTGAGAGGGCAAAAGCTTTGTGGTCGCCATGTATTTCACGGTCTCGCGGGAGATGATCGTATTTCCTACACGGAGCGCCTCAAGGAACTTCATGTAATCGTCAACTGTCGTCACGCAGCCTGCACCGCCGCTTTCGTATTCGCTGCCGATGCGGTAATTGTTCCGCGCGCCCACATATTCATATTCTCCGGTATCGGCATGATAAGCATACTGCGCGCAGAGCGAATCAAGAGTCTCTTTGTCGGGAAGATAGGTGGAATTTGTCATTCCCGCCCTGTCAAAAACATTCTTTTTGACATAATCCCCGAATCTTTCGCCTGATATGACCTCCACAAGTGCCGCCAGAACATCGTGACAAAGGCTGTAGCTGTATTTCGCGCCCGGTTCAAAGGCAAGCGGATCTTTTGCAAGATATTTCATCGTCTCACGGGTTCCGCAAATCCCGCCGGTTTCCTCACGTGCTGCCATCAGATTTTCCGAACGCAGGTCATATGTAAAGCCTGCAGTCATGGTGAAAAGGTTTTCGATGGTAATAGGATTTTTAGCTTCGCGCAAAGCTCCGTTTTCTCTGACATACATCTTCGAAAACTCGGGCATATAGGCAGAAAGCTTGTCTTGAAGAGAAAACTTGCCTTTTTCAAAAAGAGTCATCGCCGCCACACAAGTTATGGGCTTTGAGCAAGAATAGATATGATATTTTTCACTGCCGTCGATGGGTTTTGTCTTTTCCTTGTCCGAAAAGCCGTGCATTCTGCGCATAACGGTCTGCCCGCGGTGGCGGACTTCAATGTCAAACGACGGTGTGCCCATTTCAGCAAAATAATCAAGCAGTTTATTTAAGGATTTGAATTCATACATTTTCTGTCACCTGCAAATCAGCTTATCTGAAATCAAACGAGAATACGTTCGTGCTGTCATCCTCTCCCCAGTTTCCGTTTACGGTAAGGGTGAGCTTCGAGATCTTTTTGCCTATCTTTGCATCGATGGCGCGGAGGATGTTCTTGTCCTCGCAAACGATCTTTTCGCTCTTGCCGTTCTCGTCTGTCACCTCAAGACAGAAGCTTTTGCACAAGGGTGCGGGAGTCGAGAACTGAGGCGAATCGAGCCATACATTCGCTCTTTGTGCATGAGTTCTTTCGCACCAGCCGCCGGGCATGGTCTTGCGCTCAAGATCACAGTCAAAAACAATGTGTGCGCTATCAACATATTCGGGAGCTGCAAGGGTATAGGTGATACTGTCGCCATTCTTTACAGAAACACCACAGACATCGTTTCCGTATACCTTGACATTAACACGGTCGATTCCGTCACGGATCGAACTGTCTGCACCCGAAATTGACGCAGATTTGCAAGCCTGCGAGATATTTCTCGACTTTGTGGGAAGGAAGCAGTCGTCATTCATAAGGGTGTCCTGGAGTTCTTTCATCTTTGACTCATAAACTCCGTGGGGGCAAAGTCCGTATTTTGTCGCAATACTTGCGGCAGTGCCCACTGCCTGACCGAGAAGACCGCAGGTGCGCATAACTCTTGTTGAACTGAGAGCCATGTGGGAAGCGCTGATGTTTCTTCCTGCAAAATAAAGATTGTCAATATTCGAAGAATACAGGCAGCGGTAAGGTATCTGATAGCAGGGCGGTGTCTTGAAATCGGTATTTGGAGTGCCCTTGTGATAGAAACCGTCGGGGTAATGGTCGTCCACAGGCCATCCGCCATAGGCAACAATATCGTCAAACTGTCTGTCGCCGAGGATATCGTTGGAATTAATTATATATTCGCCCTTCATTCTGCGGCTCTCACGCTTACCGGGCAAGAAACCGAGAAAACCGAGGTCATAGGTCTTGCAATAGTCATAATTGCCTGAATTTTTGATATAATCCCAGGTTCCGAGAGCAAGGCTCACCAGCTCATCGCGCACTTCTTCGGTATCACCGATCGAATCACGATTGCCGCCGAGTTCAAGATACCAGAAGTTTTCATGCTCGGCTTTCATATCGGGGGTACGGAACTTAAAATGCTCGTCAGTAAGCTTTGTGATGCGTTCGGAGGGAATATATTCCACCTCGCGGTTTGTTTCTCTGCCCTGGATAAGACAGCTCATGCCCATGGTAAGGTCGTCCTTCTTTTCCACATGGGTCGCCTCACCGAATTCGTTCTTCGATTCGCGTCCGCGCATAAATTCCGCATCGGTCAGAGGGGCAAGAATACTATCGCCAGAACAGTCGGCAAAATATTTTGCTTTGACTTCGATAAATCTCTGGGTGGTCATCTGATAGCCCTTGACGGAGATTATTCTGCGGCTTCTGCCGTATTCAAATTCGCCGTCCTCACAGGTCGCATCCATGCAGGAGCAGTTGAGAAGAAGTGTGATGTTTTCCTCTCTCTTGACAAAGTCATAAAGTATGCTGTCCCAGATGTGATAATTCTTTGTGGGGTTGCGGTAAAAATTTTCGATCTCGATCTCCTGAATGATGCCTGTTTCCATGTTGGCGGCACCTGCGCCCGAGATCCACATTCTTATTTCCGAAGATGCGTTTCCGCCAAGCATCGGACGCTCATGCATAAGCACGGTTTTTACTCCGTGACGCGCCGCGGAAATTGCCGCGCACATACCCGAGATTCCTCCGCCGACAACACAAAAAACACATTCAATTATTCTTGTTTCAAGCATTTTTTGTACCTCTTTATTTGGTTATATTTAGATTATAACTTACAGGATTTATTTGTCAAAAGCTTTTGATCTCACCGCCACATTTTCTTTTCCGAGGATCTCCGAAAGCAGCTTATAGACCGTTTCGGAAAGCTCAATGTTTCCTCCGCGTCGAACAAGTTTCTTTTCATCCTCGAAATACAGAAATACCGGAGTTTTTTGCAGCTCTCCCGAGAAAATATCAAGAAGATCCTTCACTCTTTCAAGCTCTTTTGCATCCTTCGAGGGAAGCTTCAGATAAAGACAGTCGACTGTGGCAGTCTGCGGTTTTCCCTGAGCGATCGCTTTCTCGGTTCTGACAGGAGTTTGTCGTTCCTCCTGCAGCTGTTTTCTTGCGACCGGCTGAGCATTGCCGTTTTCCGATATCGGAAGTACCGAGCGCAGGATAAGCTTTGCTTCCTCACGGCTCTCCTCGCCCAAAGCTTCCTTGACCGATATCTCTCCCGAAAGGGCAATTACCGTATCCTCCGCAAGGCGGGCAGAAAACTGCTCAAAAATGTTCGGGAAAACGATAACCTCCATAACACCTGTCATATCCTCAAGCTCAAGGAACGCCATCTTCGTTTCGTTCTTTGTGATCTTGATCTTTTTTGATGAAATGATGCCGATGACAGTCACACGGTCTCTTTCGTGAAAACGCCCTGTTCCCTCGTCGCCGAAGGAGGAGTTGATATCAAAGATATCAACCGCCTGATAAACCTCCTTTGCTTCGGTATAATCAAGGATAGGATGACCCGAAAGATAGATACCTGCCGTTTCCTTTTCCATCATAAGCAGCTCTTTGCGCGACATTTCGGGAATGTCGGGATATTCAACGGTAATGGCAAGCTCTCCTGTTCCCTCGCCGTCATCCGTCGAGAAAAGGTCGAGCTGACCTGTGATCTGACTTCGGTTTCTGCGCGCCACAGTGTCAAGCGCCGATTCATATACCGACAAAAGCTTTGAACGAGAGATAGAGAAGCTATCGAAAACTCCGCATTTAATGAGACTTTCAAGCATCCTCTTGTTGATGCCCGGCATACGCAAAAGAAAATCCTCAAAGCTCTTGAAAGCTCCGTTTCTTTCCCTTTGCTCCACAAGCTCGCCGATGACACTTCCGCCCACATTTTTGATAGCAAGAAAGCCAAAGCGGATGTGATCTCCCGACACCGAAAAATATGCCTGCGATTCGTTGATGTCGGGAGGCAAAACCTTGATTCCAAGCTTTTTGCATTCAGAGATATAAAGATTCAGCTTGTGCTCGCTTTCAAGGTATACCGTAAGTATTGAAGCAAGGTATTCTTTTGGATAATGCGCCTTGAGATAGGCTGTTCGGTAAGCAAGAAACGCATAGGACGTCGCATGGGATTTGTTGAAGGCGTATTTTGCAAAATCCGCCATGTCATCAAATATCTCGCAGGCGGCGCTTTCCGAAACACCGTTGCCCACAGAACCCTTTATGAAAACCTCGCGTTCTTGTTCCATGACGCTTGTCTTTTTCTTGGACATGGCACGACGGACGATGTCCGCTCTGCCATAGGAATAGCCCGCAAGGACACGGCAGATCTGCATGACCTGCTCCTGATAAACGATACAGCCGTTTGTCACCTCAAGGATGGGGCGCAGGCGCTCATCTGAATATCTGATCTTTTCGGGGTGCTTTCGGTTTTCGATATATTTCGGGATCGAATCCATAGGTCCGGGACGGTAAAGGGAAATGGCGGCTGTGATATCTTCAATCGTCTGCGGACGCATCCTCTGCAAAAGGCTTCGCATTCCGCCCGATTCAAGCTGGAAGATTCCTTCGGTGTTGCCGTCGCACAAAAGCGAAAAAGTCTTTTTATCGTTAAGAGAAACCTTTGTGATATCAAAATCAGGTATTTTTTTGCGCACCTCGTTCTGGGCGCGGTCAATAATCGAAAGATATTTAAGCCCCAGAAAATCTATCTTCAGAAGTCCCAGATCCGCAATGTCGTTCATGGTATATTGGGTGACCACCGTGTCGTGATTCAGCGCCAGAGGCACATAATGGGAAACGGGACGGTCGGTGATGACCACACCTGCCGCGTGCATCGACGCGTGTCTTGGCATACCCTCAAGGGATCGCGAAAGATTTATCAGCTTTTTGAGGCGGTAATCCTCGTCATATATTTTTTTAAGCTCGGGAACGATTTCAAGCGCCTGATCGATGGTGACATCAAGAAATTGCGGCACAAGCTTTGCCACCGCGTCCACCTCAGCATACGAAAATTCCATGACCCTGCCCACATCACGCAAAACCGCACGCGCCTTCAGCGTTCCGAAGGTCACGATCTGCGAAACATGGTCGGCACCGTATTTTTGTGCCACATATTCAATAACTTCGCCTCTTCTTTCGTCGCTGAAATCGATATCGAAGTCGGGCATACTCACGCGTTCGGGATTGAGAAACCGTTCAAAGAGAAGATTGTATTTTATCGAATCAACATCGGTGATCCCAAGGCAATATGCCGTAAGGCTTCCCGCACCCGAGCCTCTGCCGGGACCAACAGGAATACCGCGGCTTTTTGCATAATGGATGAAGTCGCGGACGATAAGATAATATTCGGCATAACCCATCTCGCAGATGACCGACAGCTCATATTCGATGCGCTCAAGATATTTTTCGCGGTCGATATTCTCACCCGCAAGCTTTACCTGAGCCTGTCTTTCGTCAAGTCCGTCATAGGCAAGCTTATAAAGATACTCCTTGGGTGTAAGCCCGTCGGGAGGATAAAAGGCAGGAAGATATATCTTTGAAAAATCAAATTCAAACGAGCACATTTCGGCAATTTTCGCCGTGTTTTCGATGGCATCCGAGTCGTTCGGGAAAAGCGCAAGCATCTCCTCACAGCTTTTCATGTAGAACTCTTCGGTCGGGAATCCCACCTCCACCGCACCGTCGATGGTGTTGTTGGTCTGGATGCACATGAGCGCTTTCTGCGCTTCGCTGTCCGACTTTTCAAGATAATGAACATCGTTTGTGACCACAAGCGGAATGCCTGTTTTTGCCGAGATAATTTTCAGCGAAGCGTTGACTGTCTTCTGCTCGGGGATGCCGTGATCCTGCATTTCAAGATAAAAATTCCCCTTGCCGAAGATAGCTTCAAATTCAAGAGCTTTTTCGAGTGCTTTTTCAAATTCCCCTGCAAGGATAAGCTTAGGGATGATGCCGCTGATGCAGGCAGACAGTGCCACGAGTCCTTCGGAATGCTCGCGCAAAAAATCAATATCCGCCCTCGGCTTTGCATAAAACCCGTTGACATACCCTTCCGAAACGATGGCAACAAGATTTCTATAGCCCGTCTCATTTTTACACAAAAGCACAAAATGACTGTAATCAAGATCAGCCTTTTCTTTGTCAAAACGGCTTCTCGGGGCAAGATATATCTCACAGCCGATGATGGGTTTTATATCGTTTTTTTTACATTCGCGGAAAAATTCCACCGCCCCGTACATAACTCCGTGGTCTGTGACGGCAACACTTTTTTGCCCGAGCATTTTTGCGCGGGCAGGAATGTTTCTTATACGGCAGGCGCCGTCAAGAAGGCTGTATTCCGAGTGAAGATGAAGGTGAACAAAATCCATTTTATATAAACTCCGAAATTTCAGATCATTTGGTCAAAGGAAATGCAAAACTCTTCTTTTATCATTTCGAAAAGGTCTGTCATGGGAAGTCCGACAACATTGAAATAGTCGCCCTTGATACCCTTGACAAAAAGGCAGGCGCGTCCCTGAATGCCGTAGGCTCCTGCCTTATCCATCGGGTCGCCGCTTCTGATGTAATTTTCAATCTCGTCAGTTGAAAGCTTTCTAAAAAAGACCTTTGTTTCAACAGCTTTTTTTGCAAGCCTTCCGCCGTGTGCAACACAAATGCCTGTGTATACACTGTGGGAATCATCCGAAAGGGATGAAAGCATAGAAAACGCTTCCTTTTCGTCGCTCGGCTTGCCCAGAAGCTTTTTGTCCTTGTAAACAAGAGTGTCGGCGGCGATGATAAGGGCGTCATCGTCGCAAAGCTTTTCGGCGATCGCCTGCGCTTTTCGGGAGGCGAGAAGTGTCACCGCATCACACGGGCTTTCGGTAACGCCGTCGATGCTTTCGTCCACATCTGCAGGCATGATCTCGGGATCAAGCCCAAGCCCTTTCAGAAGCTCGATGCGGCGGGGGGATTTTGATGCAAGAACTATTCTCATACCGGACATCTCATCTGAGTATCTTTCTTCCGAGAAGGTAGATTATCGCAACAAAAATAATAACGGAAATGGTTATATTTATGCTTACCCCTACAGTAAGACTCAAAACCCCGAGATTCAATGTAACCGGAGAATCGGTTCCAAACGAAAGTCCGTAGGAAAGCCACGAAAGGAATTTCACTCCCGAGGTCAGATTTGACACCAAAGAGCCGACCACAATTCCGGCACAGATAAGAAGCAGATTTTTCCAGAATTTCATAATATACCTCACTATATATCATTTTAATAATTCTACCACAGATACATTCATTTTTCAACCGATTTTACAATTTATGTGATAAAAAAGCCGTTCAAAGCTGTTCTGTGCGGTACACCGACGGAAAAAATCCAAAATATTGTTGATGAATACAAATTAGTGTGGTATAATAGGATGAAAAGATATTTCAAAAAAACAAACTCCTACATACAAAAGAGGTGCAAGCAATGCAGGTTACATTGAAGGAACTCACAAAAAAATATCCCGGCAGAGGAAAAAACGCCCCCGATGTATATGCCGTAAACAAGTTCGATTTCGTCATTCCCGACGGAAAGCTGATCGGACTTCTCGGTCCCTCGGGCTGCGGAAAAAGCACAACTCTGAATCTCATCAGCGGACTCATCAAGCCCACCGAAGGAAAGATCTTCTTCGGAGACGACGATGTGACCGAGCTTCCCGCCGAAAACCGCGGAGTCGGTCTTGTTTTTCAGAACTATGCCCTCTATCCCCATCTCACCGTTTTGCAGAACATCCTCTTCCCTCTCCAAAATCTCAGAGGAAAGGACAAGCTTTCAAAAGAAGTAATGCTTGAAAGAGCATATGCAGCAGCAAAGCTTGTGCAGATAGAGACCCTCATGGACCGCAAGCCCTCCGAGCTTTCGGGAGGTCAACAGCAGCGCGTGGCAATCGCCCGCGCCCTTGTCAAAACTCCCCGAGTTCTTCTGCTTGACGAGCCGCTTTCCAATCTTGATGCCCGTCTTCGGCTCCAGACAAGAGAAGAAATCCGCCGCATCCAGAACAAAACCGGAATCACCACCGTTTTTGTCACCCACGATCAGGACGAAGCCATGAGCATCTCCGATCTCATCGTCGTCATGAAGGACGGCATCGTTCAGCAGATCGGCGCACCCCAAAAGGTGTATGACGATCCGACAAATCTTTTCGTGGCAAAGTTTCTCGGTACACCTCCCATCTGCGTTTTTGACGGCAGACTCTGCGGCGGCAAGGTTTTTGTCGGAGAAAGCTGTGTTTTTGATGGCGCCTCAAATTCCGACGAGAAAGCTGTTTTTGTCGCCATCCGTCCCGAGGGCTTTGTGCCCAGCGAAAGCGGTGCGCTGCCCTGCGATCTTTCAAGAGTTGAGGTCATGGGGCGCGACAGCAGTGTGATCTGCTCTCATCAAAACTCCCTCTCAAATCCTTTCCGCGCCATTATCAGCACAGATGACGCGGTTGATTCTGCGCAAGGCAAGATCAACTTCAATATCAAGCCGAAGAAGATATTTGTTTTTGACAAAGAAACACAAGAGCGCATCCGCCTCTGATAAAAGGAGAACAGCTTATGGAAAACAATAACCCCAAGGCTTGGCTCTATCTTCTGCCTGCCATTCTTTTTATCGGCGCATTTCTTGTCTATCCGCTGATCGATGTTTTCATCTATTCCTTTGAAGAAAATTTCAATTTCGCCTCGGGCACCGCAACGGGTGTGGGCTTCGGAAATTATCTTCATGTTCTGCGCGATCCTTATTTTTTGCAGGCGCTTAAAAACACCTTCATTCTTGTTATCATCACCGTTCCCCTTTCGACAGTGATCGCCCTTGCCATTTCCATAGGGCTTAATTCGATAACAAAGCTTAAGAATATGTTCCAGACCCTCTATTTTCTGCCCTATGTAACAAACACCCTTGCGGTCGGTCTTGTGTTTATGATACTTTTTGACTGTTCGGAGCAGTCGGTGGGTCTTGTCAACAGCTTCCTGTCGCTTTTCGGAGTGCAGATGATAGATTTCATCGACGGTCCATATGCCGCCAAAATGTTCACCCTCTGCCTTTATACCATCTGGGTGGTGCTTCCCTTCAAGGTGCTGATATTGACCTCCGCCCTTGCCTCTGTGAAGCAGGATTATTACAACGCCGCAAAGGTTGACGGCACATCAAAATGGCGCTCTTTTACCCGTATCACCCTGCCCATGATATCCCCCATGATCTTCTATCTTGTCATCACCGGCTTTATCGGTGCTTTCAAGGCATACAGCGATGCCGTGGCGCTTTTCGGCACAGAGCTGAATGTCGCCGAGATGAACACCCTTGTAGGATATATCTATGACAAGCTTTATGGTGCGGGAGGCGGCTTTCCGTCGTATGCATCGGCTGCTGCCATCATCCTTTTTGTTATCATTCTCACCATCACCTGCGTAAACCTTGCGGTCAGCAAAAAACACGTCCATTACTGAGAGGTGGCACATGAACAAACACACTGATTTCAAAAGGATCGAACGATCCGCCGCGGTCAGGAAAAATATTCTCAAAACCGTGACCTATATAATGCTTGCCGTCTGGGGCATAATGGTGCTTCTGCCCTTTTACTGGATGCTCCTTTCGTCGGTGAAAAGCTATGGCGCATATAACTCCGAATATGTTCCGCAGTTCTTCACCCTCTCGCCGACAATCGAAAACTATGTCAAGGCATTTACCGAAGTGCCTCTTGCAAGATATTTTCTCAACACCGTAATCTTCACTCTTGCCACAACAGCCATCATGCTTGTGGTGATAGTTCCTGCGGCATTCGCCTTTGCGCGCCTGAACTTCAAGGGCAAAAACCTTGTTTTCACCCTGTTTCTTGCGCTGATGATGATACCGAACGAGCTTGTCATCATCACAAACTATACAACAATCACCAACCTTGAATTGCGCAACAGCTTTCCGGGACTCATCCTGCCTTCGGTCATGTCGGTCTTTTACATTTATCTTCTCAAGGAAAACTTCGCTCAGATCCCCGACGAGCTTTACTATGCCGCAAAAGTTGACGGCACACCGGATCTTAAATATCTTTTCAAGGTGATGATACCCATCTGCAAGCCGACCCTTGTCACCATAACCATCCTCAAGGTCATCGAATGCTGGAACTCTTATGTCTGGCCAAGACTCATCACCTATGACAGCAACTATTATCTTGTTTCAAACGGCATCCAGGAAATCCGCGAAAACGGCTTCGGTCGCGAGGATATCCCTGCTATGATGGCGGCGGTGGTCGTCATATCCGTGCCGCTTATAATACTCTTTCTGGTCTTCCGCAAAAAGATCATGGCAGGAGTGGCACGCGGAGGTACAAAAGGATGAAAAAACTTTTTTGCGCACTTCTTTGCGCACTTCTTTGCGCGCTTACCCTTGTGTCATTTGTTTCGTGCCACGGAAAGATCGTTCCAAAGGGCGAACAAGAAAGTGTAAATATCTATGTTTCCGAAAACGATCCGTATGCAAAAGCGGAATTTGATGAAACAAAAAAACACGAGATCACCTTCTGGGCAAAAAACGACACCAACAAGACTCAGATCGCCATCTACCGCAAGACAATCGAGGATTTCGGAAAGCTATATCCGAACATAACAGTAAATCTTCGCCTTTACAACGATTACGGCAAGATATACAACGATGTCATCACCAACATTTCCACAAACACGACTCCCAATGTCTGCATCACCTACCCCGACCATATCGCAACATATATGACAGGCAAGGACACCGTCGTTCCCTTAAACGGTCTTATGAGCAATGAAAAATACGGGCTTGGCGGAAGCGAGCTTCTTTTTGACTCGCCGTCAAAAGACGAGATCGTGCCCAAGTTTTTGTCCGAATGTTCCTTTGGGGAGGACTATTATGCCCTGCCATATATGCGCTCGACAGAAGCTCTTTATATCAACCGCGACTATGTGGAAAAGCTCGGCTACACCATTCCCGATATTCTTACCTGGGACTTTGTTTTCGAGGTATCCCGCACCGCAGCAATAAAAGACGAAAACGGAAACTTCCTTCTCAACGGTCAGAAGACTATGCTTCCCTTCATCTACAAGTCCACAGACAACATGATGATACAGCTTTTGAAGCAGTATGACGCAGGTTATTCCTCCTCTGACGGAGATGTTTACCTTTTTAACGATACCACAAGAAGCATTCTTTCGCAGATCGCCGAAAACACATCGGCAGGCGCTTTTTCAACCTTCAAAATTTCGGGCTATCCCGCAAACTTTCTCAACGCAGGTCAGTGTGTATTCGCCATCGACTCAACAGCAGGCGCCACCTGGATGGGCTCAAGCGCCCCCCTCATCGACATCGCTCCCGAAAAGCTTGTTAAATTTGAAACGGTCGTAAGACCTATTCCCCAGATCGACCCCGAAAACCCGCAGATGATATCTCAGGGCCCCTCTGTCTGCATTTTCAGCAAGGAGGATCCGCAGGAGGTGCTTGCCTCCTGGATATTCACCCAATATCTTCTGACAAACGAGGTGCAGATAGCCTATTCACAGACCGAAGGATATGTTCCCGTCACCCTCAAGGCGCAAAACAGCGCGGAATACAAAGACTACCTTTCCCGCGAGGGGGAGGACAACGACCTCCATTATGATATAAAGCTCAAAGCCTCAAAGCTTCTTCTTGACAACACCGAAAACACCTTTGTCACCCCTGTTTTCAACGGCTCGACCTCTCTGCGCGATGCATCGGGAACACTTATTGAAAGCGTGACAAAATCGGTGAGAAGAAAAGAAACAGTCGACGAAAAATACATCGACAAGCTTTTCTCGGATGTAGTTTCGCTCTGCAATATTGATCCCGAAAGGATAAAAGACACCGTCGACGGTATATCCGAAAAGGATTCTTCGGCAAAGTCTTCAGGAGGCACTCTTCCGTCAGGCTCTGTGGCTCTGATTGCATCCCTTGCGGCTGTATGGGCAATCCTTGGGGTATATTCGATTCTTCAATACCGAAAAAAACGAAAAAAATAACAGTGGGATATTGACTTATTGCCAATTTGATGTATAATATGGTTGTAAATCCAAAATTACAAAAAGGAGATTTAAGAAAATGAAAAAGTTTTTGACAGTTCTTTGCGCTCTTTCTCTTGCACTGACATTTGCAGCCTGCACAGAAAAGAAGACAGATGACGAACAGAATGTTGACGGCGAAGTTGTTGAAGGTGAAGCCGAGGGCGAAAACGCAGAAGGCGAAGCTGAAGTCGAAGGCGAAAATGCCGAAGCTGAAGAAGAAACAAAGGTCATGACATATGAAGAATATGTTGCGTCTGAACTTGAAACAGCAGTTGTCATCGACGCTTATGTTCAGGGCAAACAGTCCTGGTGGGACAACAAGGCAACCGTTTACACTCAGGACGAGGACGGTGCTTACTTCCTCTATGAAATGGCTTGCTCCGAAGAAGATTACGAAAAGCTTGTTCCCGGCACACACATCCTTGTAAAAGGCTACAAGGCTGAATGGGAAGGCGAAGTTGAAATCATCGAAGCTACCTTTGAGATCATCGAAGGCGAATATGTTGCAGAAGCTTTCGATGCAACTTCTCTTCTTGGCAAGGACGAACTTATCAACCACCAGAACAAGGTCGTTTCTTTCAAGGGCCTCACAGTTGAAGCTATCGAATACAAGAACGGCGGCGGAGATGACATTTATCTCACCCTCGGTCTTGACGGCGCATCCTATGATTTCTGCGTTGAGTACTACCTCACAGGCGAAGATACCGATGTTTACAAGGCAGTCGGCGAGCTTGAAGCAGGCGATATCGTTGATGTTGAAGGCTTCCTCTACTGGTACCAGGGTCCCAACACCCACATCACAGCAATCACAGTTGTTGAATAATTATCTGAAAAGCATAAAAATACCGTCTCATACGAGACGGTATTTTTTTATGTTTAGCCAAATGTCGCAAGAAGCTCGGTCGACACAGCCTCGGTGGTTTCAAAAGCTATCGCGCCACCCAAGGTGTCAAGCATGAGAAGCTGTTCTTTTTCGTCCTCCGATGCGCCCTCAAGAACGCTTGCCACCACGCGGTTTTCGATCTCATAAACACCGCAGGTCACAACAAAGGGAATTTCTCCTGTCATCATCTTCTCTGTTATTTTCTCGTGCACCTCTGTAAGATACGAAAGGGTATATTCCGCCTCTTTGAAACCGGCGGTATTTTTATCAATACCAAATTCTGCACATACAGTATCAATATTTTCGTCGCTGACATCAGTGAGAAGCACAATATAATCCGAGCCATCTATATACGCACCGCAGAAAACATCCTCTGTCTTCGCTGTCAGCATATCGGCGGTTATGGCCTCCGCATAAACTTCGCCGATGTCACTCTCATTCACGGCAACCGAAAATGTCACAAGACCGCGAAGAAACTCTGCAACCTCCTCCTGTGTACACTCAACGAAGGCTACATAATACGACAAATCCCCTGCCTTAAAGCTTGCGTGATACAGAGAATTATTCTCTACGATTATCATCGGAATGGAATTAATCGTCGATACCAAATCCTTGAATGGCTCAAAATTATAGTAATAGGTCAAAAAGGGATTTTCCTTTGAGCTTACCGACACAAAAGCCGCCTTTTCTCCTCCGCCCGAATAGGATAGTCCATAATCACTCAAAACATATTTGTCAAGGGCGGGCGTGCTGTTGGTATAGCTTCTCACGGTAACGCCATAGAATTCACTCAGCTTCCAGCTTTCGGGAAGATTTGAACCGAAATTTTCATAAGAAATGCCAATCTCCGCCTCAAAACATTCTGTGATTTGCGTCCACGCATCCCCTGACATCTTCATTTTTGAATATTCCTCACGCTTGATATAGTCCTTGGGCAAATACAATGAGCCTGTATGAGCTGCTGTATCACGGTTAATAACTATATTGTCAATAGTCGCAGTATATTGGTTCATAACTCCGTTCTGCTTTTCGCTTTCCTCTCCGACCTTCTGCCCCTCGGAGACAGAGCTTCCGGGAACCACATCACTCTGCGGAATGCTTGGAGCTTTTTTTGACATAATGGGAAGCGCCACGACCGCAACGATTCCCGCAAAGCAGGCAGCAACAAGTGCGATGCGCCATCCCGCAAAGCCCCTTTTCTCTCTGCTTTCCATTTCCATTCGTTTTCCTGCTCTTTCTATCTTTTTTTCATCTATGTTCCCGATCGCTTCAATCAGACTTTCTTTTTTCACAGGTCATATCCCCTTTCACTCAAATATTTTTTCAGCCTTTCCCGAGACCGCAACAATATCACCGATACATTCGTTTCGGTCTTCCGAAATCTTTCGGCTATCTCCTTATCCTTTGTGGGAGCAAGACCGAGATTGTCGTGAATGTGGGTACAGAAAAGCCTGTCGCCAAAAAGCGGCATATAACGGATGCCGGGGGTATAGCAGTGCTCATGTCCCACATCATAGCAAAAACCGACATTTTCACTCTTGAAATAGTCAAGAATAAGCTCAAGATGACGGACATATTCAAGGTTTTCAAAGGCAAGCTTTACACCGCGCTTTTCAGCCTCAACAACAAGCTTTTTGTATCTCATAAGACCGATGGGAGAGGTTTTGGGCACAATGCGACCAATGGTGGTGTGCATGATGACATAAGGCACGCCGTACTGTCCTGCCGTTCTGATGCATCTTTTCAGAAGCTCTGTATACGCGTCTCCGTCAAGACCTTCCTCCCACATACAGTTCATCTGACCGAAAGGTGCATGGAAGTTTCGACCTCAAGACCGATCGAATCGGCTTTTTTCATATAGCTTTCGACATCCGCATTCTCGTCCCACGAGAAGAAGGTACAGTCAAAGCCTGCGTTTTTGATACATTCCATATTCGCGGGAAGGTCGTTGCCAAGAAGAGCCGACACACTGCAACCGAGTTTTCTCATTTTCTGTTTGCCTCCTGGTAAAGGTTTGTTATGGTTATTATAGCACCCGCATAACACGAATGCAAGTGATTAGAGGCAAAAAATTATCTGATGCGGACCGGAGATTTGCTTCTGCCGTTTGATGGAGAATTTTATATATGGCATAGTCCACACCAATTGTTCGATTCATTGTTTATTCATCTTACACACACATATATATGTACAAAACTCAACCATATTCGGCAAAAAACGCGTGCTATAATGTATACTGTTTATTATTATAATAAATAGAAAGGTATATTATATGAAAAAGCTGTTTATAATTGCAACAACCGCTTTGCTTCTTTGCACGCTGTTTTTCTGCTTTTCGGCAAGCGCTGTATCAAGCGGCACCTGCGGCGCAGACGGCAATAATCTCATCTGGACTCTTGACGATTCCGGCACACTCACCATCAGCGGTACAGGAGAAATGGCAAATTGGAGCTCATCTTCAGCCGCTCCATGGTATTCGTACAGAAGTTCAATTAAAAAGGTCATGATCAATGATGGTACCACAAGCGTTGGAGAATATGCATTCCACAAATGCACCTCGCTTTCAAGCATCGATATCCCTGACGGCGTCACAAGCATTGGAAATTCTGCATTCAGGAATTGTTCCTTGCTCACAAGCATAAACATACCCGACAAAGTTACAAGTATTGGAAATTTTGCATTCAACAATTGCTCCTCACTTACAAACATAGATATTCCCAACAGCGTCACAAGCATTGGGGAATCTGCGTTCCAAAATTGTAGCGCACTTACTAAGATAAATGTAGATGGCAGTAACTTATTTTATTCAAATGATTCTGTAGGAGTTCTGTTTGACAAAGAAAAAACTACTATTATTCAATTTCCTACAGGTAGTACAATTGAATCCTACAATCTTCCCAAAAGTGTACGTGAAATCAACTGGGATGCTTTCCATGGCAATTCTTCGCTTAAAAGCATAAAAATTATTGGTAATATTAGTCGGCTTAGCACATCAACGGGTTATCCTAACTTTACTATATATGGATATTCCGGCACTTTTCTTAGTGATTATACAAGCGTACATAATATTCCTTTCGTAGCGCTTGCCGATAATTCGGACTATCTCTTAATCTTAAGAAAGGTACTTGCAGGTCTGATTGTCGCCAATGATGAAGAATTTTACAAACTCGACCTCAATAGCGACAACATCCTCAACTCCGACGACCTTGTGCTTTTGCGCAAAAAGATCGCAGGGCTTATCTGAAAAAATCGACCGCACCCGAATCCGGGTGCTGTCTTTTAATATTCTGTCTTGAATTAGTTCAAATCAAAGCTCCATTGCCTTGATGATAGCATCGATCTTCTTTGCCGCTTCAACAAAGTCAGCCTCTTTCCAGCCCTTTGTGGTCATGGCTGCGGTGCCGATTCTGACGCCCGAGGTCTCGGCAGGTTTTCTCTGCTCGCCGGGAACACAGTTCTTGTTGAGGGTAATGTGATGCTTGTCGAGCTCTTCCTGGAGCATCTTGCCTGTGAGGGTGGGATGGGTCTTGGAGAGGTCGAGAAGGAAGAGATGATTGTCTGTGCCGCCTGTGACGACATGATAGCCCATCTTGATAAACTCTTCACACATTGCCTTGGAGTTCTTCACGACATTTGCCGCGTAATCCTTGTATTCGGGAGAAAGAGCCTCTTCCGCACAGATGGCTTTGCCTGCGATAACGTGCATCAAAGGGCCGCCCTGAGAGCCGGGGAAGATGGCACCGTCAACCTTGTTTGCAAGGTCGGGACGGCAGAAGATAAGTCCGCCTCTGGGTCCGCGAAGAGTCTTGTGAGTTGTTGTGGTGATGATGTCTGCAAGGCCAAAAGGCGAAGGATGTGCGCCGCCTGCGATAAGACCTGCGATGTGAGCCATATCAACGACAAAATAAGGTGCGGGATAATCTTCTGTTGCACATCTGTCGATGATTTCCTTGATAAGGTCGAACTTGATTATTCTGGAATAAGCCGACGCGCCTGCGAGAACGATGGCAGGGCGGAATTCCTTGATCTTCTTTTCCATATCGTCATAGTCGATGAAGCCGTTTTCGTCAACTCCATAGAACTGCATATTGTAAAGCTTGCCGCTGAAGTTTACAGACGAGCCGTGGGTAAGATGTCCGCCATTGTCAAGATTCATGGCAAGAATGGTGTCACCGGGCTTGATAACACTCATGTATGCGGCAAAGTTTGCCTGGGAACCCGAATGGGGCTGAACATTTACATGGTAATCAGTGTTGTAAACCTTCTTCCACAGATCGCAGCAATATTCCTCGAGCTCATCGGCATACATGGTTCCGCCGTAATAACGACCCTTTCTGCCTGTTGTTCTGACATAAGGATAGCCTTCGCAGTACTTATTTGTGAAGCAGGAGCCAACAGCCTTGAGAATGTTTTCCGAAACGAAGTTCTCGCTGGCGATAAGCTCAATGTTTCTGTCCTGTCTTTCCTGTTCCTTTGCAATAAATTCAAAAACCTTGCTTTCCATATTTATATACCTCGCTTTATGTGTTTTCAAGTTCAAAGTTACAACCCATTATAGTATAGCACAAAGGATTTATAAAATCAACACCTTTCGGTATGCTTTGCCAAAATAAAAAAGTCGGAATGTACAAAAAAATCGTTTTATATATTGCATTTTTCTGCAACACGATGTATTATTAAAAGGTATGACACAAAAAGGAGTTTTCTGATGAAAGATCAAAGCATCTACGGCCACAGGCTGTACAGTATAGTATTTGCAATAATCGTCTGCGCTTTCTGGGGATCGCTCTATCCTTGCATCTCGGCGGGAGATGAGCTTTTCGGCTTTAATCCGAAGCACATTCCCTCGGTCATGTTTTTTGCCGGATTGCGCTTTCTTTTCAGCGGCATTTTTATGACGGCAGGCGTGAGCGTGCGTGACAAAAAGATCACCCTTCCCAACAAAAACAATATTCTTTCCATCCTTGCCGTGGCATTCACTGTCATCGTCATCCATTACAGCTTTCAATACTGCGGCATTTCTCTTATCGCCGTCAACGCTTCATCAAAATCTTCGATTCTCAAGCAGATCGGCTATCTTTTCATTTCCTGCTTTGCCTTTCTTTTTGTGAAAGAGGATAAATTTTTGATAAGAAAATGCGTCGGTGGAATTCTCGGCTTTTTCGGCATCATCGTCATCAACCTTGACGGCCTCCGTTTTGACATCGGCATCGGCGAGATCTGCATTATCTGTGCTTCGCTTTTCAGTGTTGCAGGCAATATCATTTCAAAATATGCCTACAAAAAATGCGACTCCTCATATGTTGTGGCATATTCACAACTCATTGGAGGCATCATTTTAACTCTCCTCGGTTTTGCTCTCGGCGGCAGCATAACAAAGGTTACTCCGCAGGCGGTGCTGCTTCTTGGCTATATGTGTTTTGCATCTATCACGGCATATCTTCTCTGGGGAAAGCTCATCAAGCACAATGACATTTCTAAAATGTCGATACTTAAATACTTCGAGCCGGTTTTTGGCGTTCTCATTTCGGGAGCGATCCTCAAAACCGACAACATCTGGCGCATCGAATATCTCGCGGCACTCCTCATCATCCTTGCGGCGATACTTATTTCGAATCTGAACTTCAAGAAAAAATAACAGGCATAAGAATACGGCACACATTTTTCATGTGTGCCGTATTTTTTCACTTATCCATTTTTGCCATCTGACGCTGCGCCATAACAAGACCGAAATAGATGCCTTGCTTGCGTATAAGCTCGTCATGAGTACCGATCTCGGCAATTTCGCCCTTGTCAAGGACAATAAGGCGTGTGGCATTGCGCAGAGTTGAAAGACGGTGGGCGATTGCAAAAGTAGTGCGGTTCTGTATCAGAAGCGCGAGAGCATCCTGAATGCCCTTTTCGGTCTTGGTATCAAGGGCACTTGTTGCCTCATCAAGAATAAGTATCTTCGGATTTCCGAGTATCGCACGGGCTATGGCAATACGCTGTCTTTCACCGCCCGAAAGAGTATAGCCTCTCTCTCCGACCACCGTGTTATAGCCGTCGGGAAGCTTGATGATAAATTTATGCGCTCCCGAAAGCTTTGCAGCACGGATAACCTCGTCTCGGGGAGCATCAGGCTTGGCATAGGCAATGTTGTCATAAACTGTACCGGTAAAAAGGAAGGTCTCCTGCAAAACAACACCTGTCTGACGGCGAAGTGATTCCTGTGAAATATCGCGGATATCAACCCCGTCGATAAGTATACTTCCCGAATCCACGTCATAAAGCCGCATGATGAGATTGATAAGGGTGCTTTTTCCTGCGCCCGAATGACCGACAATGCCGATCATTTCGCCCTTGTGTGCCTCAAAGGAAATGTTTTCGAGCACTCTTTCGTGGCGGTCGTAACCGAAGCACACATTTTTGAACTCAACAGTTCCTTCGATGTCGATGTTCTTTGCGTCCTCAACATCCGCCACATCCTCTTGCTCGTCGATAATCTCAAATATCTTCGCCATCGAGGTCGCAGTTCTCACAAGCTTTCTCGGAAGTCTTGAGAAATAACGAAGCGGCCCGTAGATAAGAGAAATATAGCTTGTCATGAGCGTCAGATCACCGAGAGTCATCTCCTGACCCAGAATCTTGAAGCAGACAAAATAAAGGACAATGTATTCACCGATACCCATAAGGAAGTTTGCTCCGGGAATAATGAGATTCCAGAGGGTTTCGTTCTGCTGTTTGATCTCACAATCCTTTTTGACAGCCCTGTCATATTTGTCAGATTCGGTTTTTTCCATGCCGAAAACCTTGACAACACGGATGCCCTGGAAAATATCATGCAATATCGTGCTTGCTCTCATATCGGCAAACCACTGTCTGCGATAAAGCTTGTGCATGAATTTGTTGATGAGATTGTACATCAGTATAACAAAGGGGCAGGGCAACACCGCAAGAAGTGTCATCAGCGGCTGATTTATAGCCATAACGGTTATAACTCCCGCAAGCAGCAAGCCTTGCTGAGCAATCTCTGCAGCATCATATGTCAGAAACTCGTTGAGCACATTTGTGTCTGCCGTGACGCGGGTGATAAGATCCCCCGCCGTATGCTCGGATATCCTGCCGATCGACATTTTCTGTATCTTGGCAAAAAGCATCGATCTTATCTTCACCACAAGCTTATTGCTTGTGCCGATGAGAAGCACATTTCTCAACACCGACAAAAGCCTTGTCACAAGCTGGGTCACAGCAAGCGCGATGACCACCACAAGAAGTGATGAAAAGCCAAGCTCCGAGGCGTTGGGAGCCTTGATACGCTCATCAATGAGAAATTTGTTGATCTGAGGAACGATAATATCAAGTCCGCTGACCGCAAAGAAAAGCACCATCGCGAGAAGAAGCCTTGGCAAATACGGCTTTGCAAGATGTATCATGAGGGAAAGTATCTTTTTTGCACCGCCGCAATGCAGGCAGGTGTTTGAGCCTCGTCTGTATGCTCTGCCACATTTCGGGCAAACCTTGTTTTTGCGTTTTTCGGGAAGCTTCACCTCAAGCTTTTTGTTAAGATCAAAAAGGAAGTCGGCGCCATCCATGATCTCGTCGGAATATCGCGCCGTACCGCGGCAAAGCTCGCAAAGCTCGCCTTGCGCATTTCTGTATTCAAGCGTTATGGTTCCGTAAAGCTTTGTATACTGAACGCCCGAAAGCTCCTCGACCCTGAATGTCCGAAGCTCGATTTCTGCATCCTTCTTTTCGGTCACGGCAACAAGAAAATATTCCTTTGTCATGGCGCACAGACCAAAAACCTTTTTGTTGTCACGCGTCAGATCAAATCTGAAATTAAAGATCGGGATTTCTTCGCCGATTACAGTCTTGATCTTTTCCTTCAAAGCAAAAGCTTGCGCATTCTGTTTGTTTTTTTTCTTAAAAAGCATCGTCGGGCCCCCGTATCATATATACAGCTCTATCTTGCGATAGCTCTTTCTGTCAAGGGCGTTTGTGTTTTTAATCGAATAACGGTTTCCGTCGATGTCAATAAGAATGATGCGGCTTTCGGAAAGCCTGATGATACTGCCAAAAGGGTTTCTGACGACAAAATCACACATTCCGCTGTCAGTTTCGCATTTGAAATAAACAAAACCAAACCGATCCTTTGCCGAAAGGATCTTTTTTATTTCGGGAATATAGTATTTGTTGTCAAGGCTCTCGTTGAGTATTTTCGCTGTTTCGGCATCAAAATCATTGATGTTTCTGATAATACCTATCTCAAATCCGTCCTCCTGCTGTACCGAGATTATCTCGTCGGGACGGTCAAAGGGAAATGCTCGGTGAAGGATAACTCTGCCGTAGTCACGCTTTCCGTCGTCGGTATATTTGATCTCACAGGGCGCTTTGCGTCCATGACCGCGGTGACCTCCGCCTCGACCTCCGTGTCCACCCATATGCGGAGGCGGTCCTCCGGGACCACCAAAGCCTTTTGGGGGAGCACCGACATCTTTGTCCGCTTCATCAAAAAGCTTTTCGGGCTTGACATCCTTTTCGGAAATAAGGGTCAGAAAGCCGCCTTTTGTCATGGAAAAGAACGAGTCTTCGGGGGTGAGATATACAATATCCGCAATATCGGTAAATGATGTTTTGGCATCAACCGTCTGTTTTTTTATCTGTTCATCCATTTCGCTTTCTCCTTTCCTTATTCTATACCAATGGTTTTGAGGGCTTGCACCTGAAGCTTATAGAGATTGTGGTAAACTCCGCGCTTGTCGAGCAGTTCTCTGTGAGTGCCGTATTCGGGCATCTTTCCGTTTTCAATGACAACTATTCTGTCGGCATCACGAAGGGTCGACAGGCGGTGAGCGATCATAAGGGTAGTTCTTCCCTTGGTGAGAAGGCCGAGAGCCTTCTGTATTCTGCGCTCGGTACCTGTGTCCATGGCGCTTGTAGCTTCGTCAAGAATAAGTATCTTTGGGTTTTTAAGTATGGCTCTTGCAATCGAAACGCGCTGACATTCGCCTCCCGAAAGGGATTTGTGTCCGCGACCAACAAGCGTTTCATAGCCGTCGGGATATTTTACGATGAAGCTGTGGGCATCGGCAATTTTCGCCGCCATAAAAACCTCCTCGTCGGTGGCATCCGGCTTTGCATAGCGGATATTTTCCATTATGGTGCCCTCAAAAAGGTATGTTTCCTGCGATACGATCGCCACCGCACTGTGCAGATCCTCAAAGGACAACTCCTTGACATCCACACCGTCAATGGTTATTTTACCCTCATCCACATCATAAAGACGGATGAGAAGATTGACAAGAGTGCTCTTGCCCGCCCCCGTTTCACCGACAATTCCGATAGTCTCTCCTGATTCAACCGAAAAATCAATGTCGTCAAGTATCTTTCTTGTCTTGTCATAGCCGAAGGAAACATGGGAAAAGCTGATGGCGCCCTTTGGAGAACCGAGGGGCACAGGGCTTTCACTCTCCTCCACTTCGGAAATCGAATCGAGAATTTCAAAAACACGCTGAATCGAATTCATGCATTCTGCCCACCAACGGGAAACCTCCGAGAAAAATCCGAGCGGCTCATAGATCATGCCCATGTATCCGACAAATGTCATAAGTGTTCCGAGCTCAAAGCCCTCGCCCGCGGTGTTTGACATTACAAGCCATCCTCCCACCGCCCACACAACATAACTTCCAATGTGCATGATGAAATTGATGATTGGGAATGAGCAGGAATTGACGATACCTATTTTTTTGTTTGAATCGGCAAAATCACCGCTCTTTCTGTTGAAGCGGGCCTCCTCATCCTCTTCCCTTGCAAAAGCTTTGACAACACGAATGCCTGAAAGAATGTCGGTAATCGTTGAGTTGAAAGAACGCCTTTTTGAATGATTCTTTGCATAAAGCTTGTCAAAAACAAGGAGCAAAACACGATAAAGGCCAAGAAAGACAGGAACACACAAAAATGCACCCAAGGTCAGCCAGACATTGATGCTGAGCATGATTCCCGTGATGACAATGAACTGCACAACATTTATCAGAAGATATGGCAGACCGTCGCAGAAGAAATAATAGATCGAGTTGGCGTCCGCCGTGACCGAGGTCATAAGACCGCCCGTCTGACGCGAGGTAAAAAATCCGTAGGACAGCTTTGAGATCGCCTCAAAAACCGTCTTTTTGATGTCATACGAAACCTTTGCCGAAATTCGCGAGGTCACAATTCCGTTTACGGTGGATGCGATAACGCTTAAAAATTTTGTGGATATGATAAGAATTACAACATAAAGTATCTTCCCGTAATACTTTCCTCCGGCGTCAAGCACATCATCATACAGCACCGAGCCTTTTATGTGAGGCAGCAGTGCCGCAAGAGCTGTTGTCACCACAAGAGATATGAGCGACACAAGCATATAAAACTTGTATTTAAGAAAGAATACAGACAAACGCCGCAGAAGCTTTGCCTTGTCCATACATTTCGGGCAGATCTTCCTCTTGGGGTCTGTATATCTGTTGCCGCATTTCGGGCAACAAAGCTCTTCATCGTCGGTCTTGATGTCGTCGGGAGAAATAGTTCCGTTTTCGGAAAGCTTCTTGATATTGTCAAGAAAAACAAAGACCTTGTTTTTTGTGCTCATCGAAAATCTGACGATACCGCATCTTTCACCATCATAAACCACCGACAAAAGGCCTGAGGAAATATTCATATCGCAGGAAAAATCCGACAGCTTTGAGATCTCATATTCATCGTATGAATAACTGCAAAACTCGGTATCAGTATGAAGATTCCCGAAAAGTCTGCGCAAGCTTATGATATTCCGTTTGCCCGAAAGAACAGCAAGGGTATCGTTCGTTGCAACACAGTATACTTCGGTGTAATGAAAATCAAGGTCAAGGTCTGTTTTTACAAAAAACAGTATATCTTTTTCAAAAAGACCTTTTTCTTCAAAAACACCCGCCACGTCCCTCGGCAACATTTTTTTGTCTTCCATTTTTCCTCCTGCTTCAGATACTATTCTATTTTATATAATAACGCAAAAATGCTTTCATGTCAACATTTACATCGTATATATACTTGATATCACTCTCGGTGTTTTTTCGACAAGTGATTTTGATAATCCTGAACAGGAGATCATCTAAGTCATCTGCTCTTTTAGGCACTTTCCGAATAAAACAACAAGGCGACCTTTCGGTCGCCTTAATATTTCGCTATTCGGTTACGGCTTATAAATGCCCGACCAGCCCTCATCGTCGATGTCATCATCCACATCGGGTACTATTTCCTCTTTGTCATCAGAAGGCTTGTAGGCGGTATCATTGTTGTCATCGCCCCAGAAAATAACACCCTCATCCTTTTTCTTATCTTCGGTTTTTGTTGTGGTGTCATCTTTCTTATCTTCGTTCTCGCCCTCGGTGCCGGTCGAAGGAGTTGTATCTTCGGTCTCTTTGCGGTTGTCGATGGTGTTGGCAATCTTTGCGCCGTCTTCAATCGTTATGTTCTTGCAATCCTCACAGATGATGAGGTTGCCCTTAATATCGGCATCCTTGGCGATCTTGACGCCGGATGCTCTGACAATAATGCTGCCCTCGATTATACCTGTAAGGGTTGTGGATTCGTCAACATAGAACTTTATCATGTTGTACATAATCTGAGCAAATTCAGCTCTTGTGATGTTGTTTTTGGGATTAAGTCTGCCATCCGAACCGTTTACATAACCCTTTGCAACAAGAGCTGCTGTGTAGCCCTTTGCCCAGGAGGAAACATCAGCACCATCCGCAAACTTGTCAAGCACTGAAAGATCACCATCTTCAAGCTTGAAAGCGCGGGCAAGAACTGTGAATACCTGCTCACGGGTGATGTTGTTGTCGGGAGTGAGAAGACCTGAATCATCACCTGTGAAAACGCCCATGGCAACTGCTTTCTGCATATACTCAAAATACCACTTGTCCGCAGGTACATCGGTAAAATCGGCAAGATCGTTCTTGCTCGACACGGCAAAAGCGCGGACGATTATTGTCGCCATCTGAGCGCGTGTGAGATTGTCCTTGGGGAGAATGAGTCCGTCGGAGCCTGTGAGAAGACCATTTTCAACAGCCGCTGTAAGTGCGGGAGTCGACCAGTCATCAGGCATATCCGAAAATTTATCTACCGATGCGGCAGAAGCCGTGAAAACAGCGGAGGCAGTGAGAAGTCCGCCGAGAATTAACGAAAGAATCTTTTTCATTTTTACTTTTCCTTTCATTGGATGTACAAAATTCGATACAAATATATTATAACATCTATCTTTTCAAAAGTACAGATGTTTTTATATTTATTTACGATTTTTTTCAATTATTTTTTCTGTTGGAGAAGCCTTATATGAATCCATTTCCGCAGAAGCGACTCCTTTTTCTACAAGCGGTAGACCGAATATGCAAAAACAAGGACGGCTTTGCCGCGCTTCAGACCACTGACAAACCCTATTTCAGAAGTGCCCATTGACATATTGCACAAAAAGCCTCCCTCGCAAGTGTGGTGGCAAAACCGCAGGTTTTGACGGAGAGAGACGGGAATATGCAA
>JAZSFD010000096.1:0-42196 GCA_045532035.1 Eubacteriales bacterium
ATGTAGGCATCGTCCCCTACAGGGAGAGATTCGCCCCCCTGCGTTCTCATATGTGATTTGTCTCTCCCTCCGACAAACCGCTTTTGTCTGCACACTTGCGAGGGAGCCTTTTTGTGCAATATATCAATGTGCACTTCTGAAATAGGGTTTGTCAGTGGTCTGAGGTCAGAGAAATAAAAATTTCTCTGACCTCATTTTCTTTTGCCCTTAAAAAACACCGCCGCAAGCAGTGAAAAAATTATTACCGCGCAAAGCCCTGCAGAAGCTCCGGTGAGACTTCCTTTCAGTATTCCGACGGCACCTTCCGCATCGATCGCATCCTTCACCCCCTGTGCAAGAAGATGTCCGAAGCCGATGATGGGAACTGTCGCTCCCGATCCCGCAAATTCCGCAAAAGGCTCATAAATTCCGACTGCCGAAAGAAACACTCCCGCCACCACAAACGAAACGAGTATTCTGCCCGGGGTAAGCTTTGTTTTATCAATCAATATCTGTGCCACGGCACAAATGGCGCCTCCGCACAAAAACGCATATAAATATATCACTTCATCACCTGCTCTCAAGGGTAATAAGATGGCCTACGGCGGGAATCGACTGTCCCTGAAGAAGGCTTTGGGGACTCATCATGGCACCTGTTCCCACCACCATCGCCTTACGGATCTTTTTATCTTCAAGCTGTTTTATGATATGCCCTGCCGTTACCACCGCCGAGCATCCGCATCCCGAACCGCCCGAGCCGACATCCTGCTTTTTTATGTCATAGATCATAATGCCGCAGTCAGTATAGACCTTTTCAATTTCTTTTATCTTTCCCGCCATCATCTCACGGGCGATCAGAAAACCCTCTTTTCCGAGATCCCCCGTGGCTATAAGATCATAATTCTCCGCACGCTCTTCACTTTTTTCAAAATATCGGAGAATGGTATCTGCCGCCGCGGTACACATGGCAGCTCCCATGTTTGCAGCGTCCTTTATTCCCCTGTCGCAAACAATACCGGGGAGCGCACTTTTAAGATATGCACCCCTTTCCTTTCCGTCAGATGCAGAAAGTATCACACAGCCTGCTCCCGTCACGGTGGTCTGCGCCGTTGTTTCAGAAAAAGAACCATATTCAAGAGGATATCTGAACTGCCGCTCGGCGGTGCAGAAATGAGATGACACCACCACGGCAACGCTTTCGGCAACTCCCGCTTCTATCATGATGCCGCCAAGTATCATACCCTCAGCAAAGGTGGAGCAGGCGCCATAAAGTCCGAAATAAGGAATGTCAAAGCTTGACAACCCATATCCCGCGCCTGTGCACTGATTCATGAGATCTCCCGCTATCAGGTAATCGACGGCGTTCTCTTTTATCTTCGCTTTTGCAAGAGCTGTATCCAGCGCCATACGGCACATTTCGTTTTCGGCGTTTTCCCATGTGGGGCACGCCAGCTTTTCATCGTCGCAATATATGTCAAGACAATCCCCCAAGGGACCGTTTTTTTCGTTGTTTCCACCGACTGCGGCATGGGAAAGAATTCTTATCGGCTTTCCAAAGCTTATCGGCAGGCGTTGTGAAACATAGTTATTATCAAACATCAATATCGTCCTCGAGCTCCTGCCGTGATATTTGCAGGGTCTGACCTTTCTTAAGAAATCTTCCGCTGTCGTTTTTTATAATATGGCTTTTACCCGAATGATAGACGGCTCCGTATTCCTTTGGCGGAATATTACACAAAGCTATAACCTCTGCAAGCAAATTTTCGCGCCCCTTTTTCATTCTTTCGGTTGTGGCAGAAACAGCAAGCGCAAAAATAAATACAGCAAGCGTAAAGCCCAGAAAAAACAAGCACTGAATAAAAAGACTTTTTTCATATTCGCAAAACACAATGCACGCGACGCATCCCACCATAAAGGACAGTGCCGTTTTTTTGCGATACGGCACAAAAAGCTCGCACAAAAACAAAATCAAAAACAGCGCAAGCCACACAAAAGCAGCGTTTTCATAAAGCAAAAAAATCGCCTCCGACAGTATTATCTGCCGAAGGCGAGCTTTTTATTCGGTTTTGGAAGAAAATGCGTTGTTGTAAAAGCGGAGTATAACAGTTGCCGCCTCGGCACGGGTAAGAAGATTCATCGGACGGAGTGTCTTGTCCTCATATCCTTCAAAAATCCCCGCTTTCACTGCACTGTTTATATACGCCTTATGAGGACTTGCATCGAAAATATAGGCATCGGCATATTCGGAAAGCAATTCCTCCTCGCTCTCGTCGCAAAGGGCGCCAAGCATGACAAGGACATCATAGCGGGTGATCTGCTCGGAGGGATAGAGCATTGCACCTCCGTTTTCGTCTGTCTTCACAAGAAGCCCCAGAAGACCGCTTTCAAGCATTGCTTCATAATACTTTTCTGCCCATTCGGGGATATCCGCAGAATCGTCAAAGGGATACTCGGGCTCGGCTTCGGGCACTTGCACTTCTTCGGCAGGCACAGCTTCTTCATTTTCCGTAAACTCTTCGGTGTCTTCTGCTGTTGCTTCGGTTTCGCCTTGCCCGGAAATCTCTTGGACGGTTTGTTCGGGATTTTCGGCGACGGTTTGTTCGACACTGTCTGATTCGGTTTGCTGAGTGATATTTTGGTTTTCTTCTTCAGTTTCTGATGCATCAGTCAAAGCGTTTTCGGATTCCTCAACAATTTCCGGAATTTCGGATTCTTCGGGAAGTTCCGGTTCTTTGGGAAGTTCCGGTTCTTCGAGAAGTTCCGGTTCTTCGGGAAGTTCCGGTTCTTCGGGAAGCTCTTTGTCAATATCCGGGTAAAGCATTCGGGCAAGAACGGTGATGAATTCCGACTTTGTCATGTTCCTTTGGGGCACAAAGGCAAGCTCTTCACCCACAAGCTCTCCCTGCATCAGATCAAGCTTATATATTTCATAAAGATTCTTTGCCGACCAGTGGGAAAAGCTGTCGATGAAAGGATATTCTCCGACATGAACGACAATATCTTTCACAAGCTCACCGAGCTTTGCAGAAAAGATAAGAGTCTGACCATGGAGTTTGGGAGTAAAAACAAGCTCATCGTCAAGCATTCCGTTTTCGTTTTCAAGAAGACCTTCGTCGGGAATACTGAAAAATTCTTTTTCTTCAGGAAAAGTTTTTTCAGGCTCTTTTTCTTCTTCGGGTATCGTTTCCTCCGTTTTTCCGATGTTTTCTTCAGACTCGGTCGGCTGTTCGTCCTCTCCTGTTTCCTCCGGTTCCTCTGTTTCCTCTGCTTCAACAGTCTCTTCGTCCTTTTTCTCCTCATCAAGCTCTTTCACGGCGGAAAGACTGAAACGCAGTGAGTTTTTGTCATAAAAGAGAGGTGCCGTGTGATATTCCGCCGTAAATGAAAGCTCGGCAGACTCAAAAGGTTCAAGTTCAAATTCCTCGGTGTCAAAGGAAAAGGATGTTATATCGGACAAAACGAACACTGTTCCTGCCATATATTCAAGAGTCTGTCCGTCCTGCTCAACATGGACATAAACCTTGACAGGACCGCACTTTTCGCCCGAGACGAACTTGTTACCGTCAACCACATATGAATCGGTCTGTATCGGCGAAGTGTAATATTGATAAGAAAAATCATCGGGAAGATCAACGGGATGGAAATTGGAGTCTGTTGCTTTCGGTTTTGGGAGCTCATACAAGCTTCCTCCCGCCACCACATACGGTCTTTCGGGATAAAAGGTAAAGCGCGATGCCGAAGCTGTTCTTTCGGTGGTATTTATGAAAAGAAGCGAATTTGCCGTTTTTCGTTCAACAACGCCCGACGGTGAATTTTTGAGAGTCGAAAAAGCTTCTCCCGGCAGTGCCGCATATGCCGTTGTCGAACCACCGCCGTCAAGATTCATGGCAATAACACAGCCGAGCTCTTTCATTTCATGCGAAAGCTGGTCAATGCGCAATCCTCCGCTTGATTTTTGTCTTCCGTCGACACAATAAAAGATAACTCTGCCGTCGGCGGTAATTCCTGCCGCAGTTCGCGGATGGGCGTAAGGATAATGGTCGATCTCCACATCATCACAGTATTCGCCGTCTTTAAGAATAAGTCCTCCTGCGTTTCCGATGGCGTGCACTGCATCATACCATTCTTCGCACGCACTTATTGAAAGAGTGAACTCGTCCCCCTCTTTTATATGCGAAACTCGGGGCATCTGGTTTATGTTCTCGGCACAGAGGACAAAGCACCCCTCGGGAATCTCGGAATTGACCGAATCACGGCGTATCTCTTTTACAACCACCTTAAGCTCGCATCCGACAGTGAACTTTTCGTCGGACACAGTGTAGCGCTTGGCATAAAAGGGCGATTGTTCTTCCGACTCCTCAGGAGCTTCTGAAGTTTCGGTTTCTTCGGTTTCTTCGGTTTCTTCTTCAGTTTCCTGTTCTTCAGATGTATCAACAGGCATTTCTTCCGATTCTTCGGTTTGTTCGGATTCTTCGCCATCTTCGGTTTTCTTTGTTTCTTCTGTTTCGGTCAAATTTTCTGTGTTCTCGTTTTCCTCCTGCTCTACTGATTCTTCCGTTTTTTCGGTTTCTTCAGACTGTTCAGAAGACTCGGCGCTTTCCGCGGCTTTTTCCTCGGGTTCCTGCGCAACCTCTTCGGTGACTTCTTCCTCGGGCTTAGCTTTATCGGCTGTCATTTCTTTCTCAGCTTCTGCAGTTTTTTCTGCAGGATAGAACCAGAAATATTCAGGCTCCTTTTCGAAAGCAGGTTCGTTTTCCTCCTGCGGCACATCAGCGTCGGCAACAGGTTCTTCTGATGCTTTGGGGTCTTCGGGGTCTTTATTTTCGGTGCTCTCTGTTTCCTTGTTTTCATCAACCTCGTTTTTTTCGTCCTCCGAGCCGCCCGTTTTATCTGCCGCCTCACCTGTTAATTCTTCGGCATCCTCCTTCGTTTCATAAACCTCAACCTCGGTGTAGGGCATCAAAACTATCTCGGTCGAGGGGAGGGTTGTTTTTGTGGTGGGATAGAACCTGTCGGTGAGAAGATAAAGGCTGTACTCAAGGGGGTATTTGTTGATGTGCTCAACCGTTATTTCATTTTCTTCATCCGCAAGCTTTACTGAAATTTCAGGCTTTGAAATGAACGCTTTTCCATCGCTGTCAAAGCCCATGGCGGTGCGGTCATTGTCGGAGGAATATATTTCGCGGTCGATGATCATTCCACCTATCGGCACTCCGGTGGATGTACTGTAAAAATCTCCGTTGATGCCGCCGACAACCCTGACACCGTCTTTTTCAAGGGCTTTGGTGATGGTTCCGAGAGATGTTGTTCCGTAGACATAATTTCCGATTGAAGGAACGACCGTCGTCCCCTGCATCGGAGTATATTCATATACAAAAGAGCGTTCATAACCGTATTTTTCATTTTCGGTCAAATATTCGGTATATGTAAGCCCGGGGGCTATTTTATAGGCGGCGCTTGTGTATTCGGCTCTTCCGGCCATATATTCGTCATAAGGTATCGCAAAGGCAGTCAATTGTGCCGCGGCAGAAAAAGCTATGATAAGAGAAACAAGCTTTTTGAACATAGTTTTTACCTCCTTTGTCTGATTACAAAATACAGATATATTGTATCATATAACGAACCGATATGCAAATACAATTAATGCACTGACAGTAATTTTTTTCAGTTAATTTGCAAATTATGTTTACATTCTGACAAAAAAGTAGTAAAATAGACACAATGGAAAAATCTTTACTCTTTCGGAGTGCAAAAAATGGATTTCAAAAAACAGTTTGAAGATATAGAATGCGATCTCTGGCAACACCTAAAAAAATGCCAAAAGCCTATCGTGCTTTACGGCATGGGCGACGGCGCAGACAAGATAATCTCCGAGCTTGAAGCACGAAATATTGAGGTTTCCGGAGTTTTTGCCAGTGACGGCTTTGTGCGCGAAAAGATCTTTCACGGACACAGGGTCGAAACCTATTCTGCGGCAAAATCGCGCCTTTGCGACATGATCGTACTTGTTTCGTTCGGCACAAAACTTGACGAGGTGCTCGGAAATATATGCAGGATCGCAAACGAATGTGAGCTTTACGCTCCCGATGTTCCCGTTTTCGGCACAGGAATTTTCGACATGAAATATTTCAGAGACAATTTCTCCCGACTCGAAAATATATACTCAAAGCTTTCCGACGATACCTCAAAAAAAGCCTATGTCAACTCGATCAAATACAGGCTCACCGGAAAGATCGACTATCTTTTCGAATGTGAAACAGATGTGGACGAAAGCTACAAAAACATATTGATGCCCAAAAGCCCGTGTGTTTATGTTGATGTGGGTGCATACAACGGCGACACGGTGAGGGAATTTTCGTCCTATTCGGGAAAGGAAATAAAAGTTCACGCCTTTGAACCCGATGCGCGCAATTTCAGAAAGCTTGAAGCTTTCTCAAAGGAATGCGGCATTTCTGACATCACGCTTCATAATCTTGCGGCATGGGACAAAAAGGAAAAGCTCACTTTCTATTCCCGCTCGGGCAGAAACAGTGCAAACACCACCTCCCACAGCGGTGCGAAGGAGACAGTCATTGACGCAAGTGACATTGACAGTCTTGTGGAGAGTGCCGATTTCATCAAGATCGATGCGGAGGGAGCAGATCTTCAAGCGATAATGGGTGCAAAAAGGCTTATCGCAAAATGCACTCCGACCATGTGTGTTGCCGCATATCACAGAACCGAGGATTATTTTCTCCTGCCCGAAAAAATTCTTGAGATAAACGAAAATTATGATATATTTTTCAGGCATTTCAGACATATCCCCTGCTGGGATACGAATTTTTACTTCCGAAAGAAGGCGCATTCTTAAGTGTTAAAGCAAAAGTACAGCCGCGATGCCTTCAGAACGGTTCTCAAAATGGCGATACCTTCGATGATTGAATCGTTCTTTGTGGCGTTTGCGGGACTTGTGGACTCACTGATGGTAAGCGGCATGGGTTCCGATGCCGTGGCGGCGGTGGGACTTACAACACAACCGAAATTTATCGGTCTTGCAATATTTATAGCAATAAACGTGTCGCTGTCGGCACTGGTGGCGAGGCGTGTCGGCGAAAACCGCAGAGACAGCGCAAACCAGATCTTCATCACAGCCTTCTGCATCTCACTTTTGCTTGCGGTCGTGATAAGCCTTGTGTTTGTTTTCTTTGCCGACGAGATAATCCGTATGTGCGGCTCGGACGAAAAAACGCACGATTACGCAGCAACGTATCTTCGCATCATCATGGGTGGCATGATCTTCAACTGCATACAGCTTTCGGTGAATGCGGCGCAAAGAGGTGCGGGAAACACAAAGATCACCATGCGTACAAATGTGACATCGAATGTCATAAACATGGTTTTCAATTATCTTCTTATCGGCGGAAACTTCGGTTTTCCGAAGCTCGGCATCCACGGCGCAGCCATTGCAACAGTTTTCGGCACTGTCGTGGCATCGATCATGAGCCTTGCTTCCATCTCAACAAACAAAGTCTTTGTCAGTTTTCCTTACATATTCAGAAACCGCATAAAGCCGTCACTCGAAGCTTTTGTCAACATCATCAAGGTCGGATACAGCGTATTTTTTGAGCAGATACTTCTGCGCATCGGTTTCCTTGCCACAGCGCTCATGGCGGCAGATCAGGGTGCAGATTCCATGGCGGCACACCAAGTCGGTATGAACATCATGGGACTTTCGTTTGCTTTCGGCGACGGACTTCAGGCGGCGGCAGTGGCTCTCATCGGACGCTCACTCGGCGAAAAAGCCCCCGACAAAGCCAAGCTTTACGGTAAAACATGCCAGTTTGTGGGCGGATGCATTTCGGTGATACTCGCCATAGTTTATTTCTTTGGCGCGCGCTTTTTGATGAATATGTTTTTCCCGAAGGATCCCGGAATCGTCACCATCGGTGTCTATATCATATATATAATCATCATATCCATCCTTTTCCAGCTGCGGCAGGTCATCTATATGGGCTGTCTGCGCGGTGCGGGAGACACGCTTTTTACCGCCGTGGTTTCGGCAATTTGCGTAACTGTCATCAGAACGGCAGTTTCCTATTTTGCCTGCTATAGCCTCGGTTTTGGAATACACGGCATATGGATGGGCGTTGCCGCCGATCAATGTGTAAGATTTATTCTCGCCGCCCTTCGCTTTGCAGGAGGAAAATGGGTCAACATCAAAATTTGAAAGCATCAAAAAACTCCGCTTCGATCAAGCGGAGTTTTTTGATGTTATTTAAGCCTATGGGCAAAATCTGCCATAGCATCCGAGATCTTTATCATCTGCGGGCAGACAGTCTCACAGCTTCTGCATCCGATGCAGGCGGACGGATGCTTATCCTCAGGTATCGCCTGAAGCGCCATGGGTGCGATAAATCCGCCTCCCGTGAATGCGTGCTCGTTATATAGAGAGATAAGCTTCGGAATATCAAGCTCCATCGGGCAATGCTCGGTGCAATAGCGGCATGAGGTACAGGGAAGAGCGATTTTTTCGGTGCGTTTTTTTGCAATGTCATAAAGCAACGAAATTTCTTCCTTTGTCAACGGTTCATCGGTTTCAAAGGTGTTTATATTTTCCTTTAGCTGTTCAAAGCTTGACATTCCCGAAAGAACAACCTTGATGCTATCAAAGCTCTGGAGATATCTGAAGGCGAGCGACACGGCATCATCCTTCGGTCTTGCACCAAAAAGCTTATCAGCCTCCCCCTTTTCAAAAGAGCAGAGCATTCCGCCGCGCAAGGGCTCCATGACCCACACAGGGCAATTTATTTCTTTCAGAAGCTCAAGCTTTGCCCGTGCGTCCTGGAAGGAATAGTCAAGCCAGTTGAGCTGGATCTGACAGAATTCCATTCTGTCTCCGTAAACTTCAAGAAAACGCTTCATCACATCAAGATTTCCGTGTATCGAAAAGCCAAGGTGGCGGATTTTCCCTTCGTCCTGCATCCGCGTCAGATAATCATAAACGCGGTATTTCGGGTCAAGATACTGATTTATATTGAGATCGCAGACATTGTGCACAAGGTAAAAATCAAAATAATCGGTCTTAAGTCGCTCCTGCTGTTTTGCGAAAATCTCCTCAACGCTGTTCATGTTTGCAAGGTCGTAACCGGGGAACTTTGTGGCAAGATAATAGCTTTCCCTGGGATATTCGGAAAGGATATCGCCCATGCAAGGCTCTGAGTTTCCGGCATGATAACCCCATGCGGTGTCATAATAATTGACTCCCTTTTCCATGGCATAAGCCACCATTTCTCGGGTCTGTGCTTTGTCTATATTTCCCTTGTCGTCGACAGGCAAGCGCATTGTGCCCATACCGAGCATCGAAAGTTTTTTACCTTTGTATTCCTTGTATATCATTCTTCATTCCTCGCTTTCTTTTTACATTGTAATCGATAATCAGAATTTTTTCAAGACTTTTTGATACAAAAACGGCGCACCCGCAGGTACGCCGTGTTTCTTATCTTCCGTGGAAAAGCTTTTTTGTCTGATATTTAGGCTCACAGGTGAGACGGATGCCAAGCTTGCGATAGGTGTCCTGATCGATCTGAGCAAGGATAACGGTGGAATGTGCCTCACAGCCGCGAAGCTTTGAAAGTGCTTCAAAAGCCTTTCTTGCATTTTCGCTTCCCTCGGCGCTTATCGAAAGAGCCACAAGGGTTTCGTCCGAATGAAGTCTCGGATTATGGTTTCCGAGAAGATCGGTCTTGAGCGATTGCACAGGCTCAATTATCTCTCGGCGGATGACGGGAGTTTCCTTTTCAATGCCGGAGATAGCTTTTGCGGCATTGAGAAGAGCCGCAGAGGAAGCGCCAAACAGCTGGCTTGTTTTTCCCGTGACGATTCTGCCGTCGGGAAGCTCTATTGCAACCGCAGGCTGTCCGTCGGTGGCTTCGCTCTTGGCAAGGGCGACAGACGCGCACTTTCTGTCCTCGGGAGTGATCTCCGCCTGCTTCATCAGAAGCTCTATTTCATTAACCGTGTCATCCGAATCGATTCCCATGCGGCGATTGCACAAAGCGGCATAATAACGGCGAAGGATCTCCTCGCGCGCCGCCTTGCAGACCACATCGTTGTCGATGATGGCATTGCCTGCCATGTTGACACCCATATCGGTGGGAGATTTGTAAGGGCTCTTGCCCGAAATTTTCTCAAATATCGCATTGAGCACCGGGAAGATCTCCACATCGCGGTTATAGTTTACGGCTGTTTCGCCGTAGGCTTCGAGATGGAACGGATCGATCATGTTTACATCATTAAGATCGGCTGTCGCGGCCTCATACGCGAGGTTGACAGGATGCTTGAGAGGAATGTTCCAGATCGGGAAGGTCTCAAACTTCGCATATCCTGCCGAAACACCGCGCTTGTGCTCGTGATAGAGCTGAGAAAGGCAGGTCGCCATTTTTCCGCTTCCGGGGCCGGGGGCTGTTATTACCACAAGGGGTCTTGTGGTTTCGATATAATCGTTCTTGCCAAGTCCCTCTTCGCTGACGATATGCTTTACATTGAGAGGATAACCCTCGATGCTGTAATGGGTGAAAACGCGGATGCCGAGGCTTTCAAGCTTGCGCTTGAAGGTTTTTGCGGCAGGCTGTCCGTCAAACTGTGCGATGACAACACTTCCCACATAAAGTCCTATTCCGGTGAAAGCGTCGTAAAGACGGAGAACATCGGCGTCATATGTGATTCCAAGGTCGCTTCGCATCTTGTTCTTTTCAATGTCGGAGGCATTGATTACCATGACGATCTCAACCTTATCCGCTATTTTCTTAAGCATCTGCACCTTTATGTCTGGAGAAAATCCCGGAAGAACACGGGAGGCGTGATAATCGTCGAAAAGCTTGCCGCCAAATTCGAGGTACAGCTTTCCGCCAAACTGATTTATTCTGTTTTGTATCTGTTCTGACTGCTTTGCAATATAATAATCCTTGTCAAAGCCGATTTTGCAGCTCATATATACCTCCAAAAATCAGATATCAAACAAAAGCTCGCTGTATGTGGGGAATGGCCAGCGTTTTGCAGATACACGGCTTTCCATGTCATCCGAGATTTTTCTTGCCTCGTTCATGACAGGAATGAGAGTGTCGCGGATAAACTCGGCTTTTTCTTTCATGTCACAAAATCCCGAAAGATCGGAGAGCTTCTTTTCGATGTCCTCAGACCTGCGGTAAAGAGCAAGATTCTGCTCGGACAGATTCTTTACAAGCTCACTTTCAAGCTCACAGGTGACATCGGGAAGGCTTGCCTTTTTGAGGGAAACTGTTGTGACAAGCTCGTTTATGTAGGAGCCGACGGCGGGAACTATCTGTTTCTTTATCATATCGACCATGGTCAACGCCTCGATCGTGATGGTTTTTACATAGTTTTCGAGATTGATCTCATATCTCGAATGCATTTCTGCCTCGGAATAGATTCCGAAGGAAGTGTAAAGCTCAATGTTGTGGGGCGCAACAAAGAGCGGGAAAGCATCGACAGAGGTTCTGACATTGAGAAGACCTCTCTTTTCTGCTTCCTTCACCCATTCGTCGCTGTAATTGTTACCGTTAAAAATAATTCTCTTGTGTTCCTTGATGGTCTTTACGATAAGCTCATTGAGCGCGTGGGTGAAATCGTCTGCCGCTTCAAGGATATCTGCAAACTCTGAAAGAACCTTTGCCGCAATGGTGTTGAGAACAACATTGGGAGTAGCAATCGATGCAGAAGAGCCGACCGAACGGAATTCGAACTTGTTACCGGTGAAAGCAAAGGGGCTTGTACGGTTGCGGTCGGTGGTATCACGCGGAAAACGCGGAAGAACATGGACACCGATCCTCATATCGACCTTTTCTTTCTGGCAGTATGCCTTGCCGCTTTCGATGCTTTCAAGTATCTCGGTGAGCTCATCTCCCAAAAACATTGAAATAATGGCAGGGGGCGCTTCGTGTGCGCCGAGTCTGTGATCGTTTCCGGGAGTGGCAACAGATGCGCGCAAAGCGTCCTGATGCTCGTCAACCGCCTTTATCATTGCCACAAGGAAGAGAAGGAACTGAGCGTTCTCAATGGGAGAATCGCCGGGCTCAAGAAGGTTTACACCTTCGTTGGTGGACAAAGCCCAGTTATTGTGCTTGCCGCTTCCGTTGACCCCTGCAAAGGGCTTTTCGTGGAGAAGACATTCAAGACCGTGGCGGTGGGCAACAGTCTTCATCATCTCCATCATGAGCTGATTGTGGTCGGTAGCGATATTGTTTGAGGTGAATACGGGAGCAAGCTCGTGCTGTGCGGGAGCCGCCTCGTTATGCTCGGTCTTTGCAAGGATTCCGAGCTTCCAGAGCTCCTCGTCAAGCTCTTTCATGTAAGCCGAAATACGGGGCTTGATGGTTCCGTAATAATGCGCTTCCATGTCCTGGCTCTTGGGAGGCTTTGCGCCAAAAAGAGTTCTTCCGCAGAAGATAAGGTCGGGGCGCCTGTCATATAATTTCTTATCGACCATGAAATATTCCTGCTCGGCACCGACAGTGGCAATAACACGGGTAGTTGTCGTGTCGCCGAAAAGGCGAAGGATTCGCAGTGCCTGCTTGTTGAGGACTTCGTTTGATCTGAGAAGAGGAGTTTTTTTGTCAAGAGCATCGCCGCTGTATGAATAGAAAACGGTGGGGATGCACAGAGTTCTGTCTTTGATGAAGGCGTATGCCGTGGGATCCCACGCAGTATAGCCTCTTGCTTCAAAGGTCGCGCGAAGACCGCCCGACGGGAAGCTGGAGGCGTCAGATTCACCTTTTACAAGCTCTTTTCCCGAAAATTCAAGGATGACGCTTCCGTCGCCCAGCGGCGAGATGAAGCTGTCATGTTTTTCGGCGGTAATGCCTGTCATGGGCTGGAACCAGTGGGTGAAATGGGTAGCTCCCTTTTCCACCGCCCAGTCTTTCATGGCGCTGGCTACAACATTTGCGATTCTGATATCAAGGCTTTTTCCGTTCTCTCTTGTTTTTCTGAGAGCTTTGTAGGTCTCCTTGGGGAGACGCTCGCGCATTACTCTGTCATCAAAAACAAGACTGCCGAAAATGTCGGTGATGTGACTCATACAATACCTCCGAAATAAATAAAGCCACTGCGAAAAAACGGGTAATTCACAGTGCCCACTACTTGAGTTATTATACAGGATTGGGAGAATTTTGTCAATAGATTTTTAAGAAAAGCTTGACGGTTACGGTATAAAAACTCAAAAGGTAAACTTTTTGCTTTTTTTGTTGACAAGAAAAGCAAAATATTCTATAATATTGATGAAAACAATCATACAGTGGAAATTTATGCAATCCGGAGAATTTATCATGAAAATTACAAGAAGACAAGCACGCGAAATTACCCTTTGCCTCGTTTTTGATTTCGGCTTCAACTCCGAAGAAAAGCCCGAGGAGCTGCTCGACCTTTATGTCCGCTATTTTCCCGAGGCGGATGATGCCCACATCACCGAAGAAGTCAAGAACGACGAATACATCTCAAAGGTCTATTTCGGCGTTGCCGAAAAAATTGAGGAGCTTGACAAAACGATCAAAAATTGCTCACTCAAATGGAAGCTTGAAAGAATGTCGCGCGTTTCTGTTTCAATTCTGAGAATCGCCCTTTATGAGCTTCTTTACATGGAGTCTATCCCCACCGAGGTTTCAATAAACGAAGCTGTCGAGCTTGCGAAGAAATATGACAACGACGACAGCTACACCTTCATCAACGGAGTGCTGGGAGCTGCGGCAAAGCAGCTTGAGAACCCCGAGCTTTCCGACTCTGTTGAAACCGACTGCGAAGAAGCTGCAGGTTCCGAAGAATAGTCATGCAGAAAGACCGTTTTTTTCTCGGCGTTGACACAAGCAATTACACCACAAGCCTTTCACTTGTGAAGGACGGGAAGATTATCAAAAACACCCGTCGCCTTTTGCCTGTGGCTGAAAACGAAAGAGGTCTGCGCCAGAGCGATGCCCTCTTTCACCACACAAAAGCCCTGCCAGAACTTTGCCGCGAGCTGTTTGACGAAAAGGGGTATTCCCCCGATATGCTTTGTGCGGTCGGTGTTTCGGCAAAGCCGCGGGATGCGCAAGGCTCTTATATGCCCTGTTTTCTTGCAGGGGTAAGCTTCGCTCAGGCTATAGCCTCCGCCATGGGTATTCCGCTTTACAAGCTGTCCCATCAGCAGGGGCACATTGCCGCGGCGCTTTATGAAAGCGGTCTTGAGCCCTCCGAGAGCAAGAAGTTTGTTTCGTTCCATGTTTCGGGAGGCACAACAGACATTGTGCTTTGCGAAAAAAAAGACGGAAAGCTCCTTTGCGAAAGGATTGGCGGAACAAACGACCTCAACGCAGGTCAGGCAATCGACAGAACAGGAGTACTGCTCGGTCTGCGCTTCCCCTGCGGAAAAGCGCTCGATGAGCTTTCGCAAACCTCTGTCACCGATTTCGGCAAAATAAAAATCAGTGTCAGCGGACTTTCATGTTCTCTTTCGGGACTTGAAAACAAGACGCGCGACATGATCAAAAAAAACGCTTCGCGTGAAGATATCGCCGCCTTTCTTTTCGAATATCTCAGCTGTGTTCTTTCAAAGCTGTGCGCCAACATCAGAGAAGAATATCCGGAAATACCCATACTCTTTGCGGGAGGCGTCATGTCCAACTCGCGGATAAGACAGAATCTTTCAAAACTTGAAAATGTATATTTTGCGCGTGCCGAGCTGTCCTCCGACAACGCCTGCGGATGCGCGCTTATCGCATCGGAAAAACACCTGACGGAGATATAACAGATGCCAAACGCCATCACCCTTACGGTTTCACAACTGAATGAATACATTAAAGCTCTGCTTGATTCTCAGGAGCTTTTGGGCGACATTTATATCAAGGGTGAAATTTCGAATTTCACCAATCACTACAAATCGGGACATATGTATTTTTCGCTCAAGGACAGCGATTCTGTCCTTAAGGCGGTCATGTTCAGATCGTATGCTTCATATCTGAAATTCGTTCCCGAAAACGGCATGAAAGTCATCGTCCGCGGCAGCATTTCGGTTTTTCCGAGAGACGGTGTTTATCAGCTTTACGCCAGGGAGATCCAGCCTGACGGCGTAGGCTCGCTTTATCTTGCATACGAACAGCTCAAGGAAAAGCTTTTTTCTCTGGGTCTTTTTGATGAAGAACACAAAAAGCCAATTCCCCGATATCCCGCAAAAATCGGCATCATCACCGCCGACACGGGTGCCGCCGTCGCCGACATGAAAAACATTCTTTCAAGAAGATATCCGATAGCGCAGATCTTTATTTATCCGTCACTTGTTCAGGGCACGGGCGCGCCCGCCGAGCTTTGCGAGGGAATCCGCTTTTTCAACGAAAAATTTCCCGTCGACACTGTCATCATCGGCAGAGGCGGCGGTTCGATCGAAGATCTCTGGGCTTTCAACAGTGAAATGCTTGCCCACGAGATATACAATTCGCACATTCCCGTAATTTCTGCCGTCGGTCACGAGACCGATTTCACCATCTGTGATTTTGTCGCAGATCTCAGAGCTCCGACCCCGTCTGCCGCGGCAGAACTTGCGGTTCCTGAGATTTCGGAGCTCGCATCGACCTTTGCAGGATATTCCCAGCTTCTCAAAAATCTTACCGAAGCAAAGATAAAAAACGCAAAGGCTGAGCTTGCGCTTTTGTCAAAAAGCAAAATGTTTACTTCTCCCCTTTACTACACCGAAAGACTTCGCGAAAAAACGGCTCTTCTTTCGGAGAAAATATCTGCCGCCGCCAAAAAACAGCTTTCGGACAAGAAAAAAGATCTGTCGGAAAAGGCAGGGCGCATATCTGCCCTCAGTCCCCTTTCGGTCATGGCGCGCGGATATTCCATCGTCAGCACTTCCGGCGGTCATGCCGTAAGCTCGGTAAAACAGCTATCGGAGGGAGAAGAGCTTGATATTCGCTTTTCGGACGGCAAAGCCGGGGCGAAAATCACAGAAATCACAAAAGGAGAAACACACTGATGCCCGCAAAAAAGAAAACAGATATGCCTCTTGAAAAAATGCTTGAGAGGCTTGATGAAATAGCAGTAAAGCTTGACAGTGATCTGCCTCTTGACGAAGCTCTTTCCCTTTATGAAGAGGGCGTGGGACTCATCAGGGAATCGGGCAGACTCATTTCGGAAGCGGAAGCACGCATAAAGGTGCTTGATCCTGCAAGCTTTTCGGAGGAATCGGAAGATGAATAACCTTTCCTTCAACGAAAGAATCAAAAGCAACGCCCAAATCACCGAAAAAGCACTTTCTTCAAAGCTTGATCTTATAAAAAACGATGCGGCATACAGTGCCTTTTCATCTCTTGAGGAATCAATGAGATACAGCCTCATGGCAGGGGGAAAAAGACTTCGTCCTTGTCTTGTCATTGAGTTTGCAAAGCTTTTCGGCGCAGACATATCCTCCTGCATCGATTACGCCTGCTCGATCGAAATGATACATACCTTTTCGCTGATACACGACGATATGCCCTGCATGGACAACGACGAGCTCCGCCGAGGAAAGCCCACAAATCACATGGTGTTCGGGGAGGCAACAGCTCTTCTTGCAGGAGACGCACTTATCGCCTTTGCTTTCGAAACCATTGAAAACAGCTCTCTTTCTGACAGACAGAATATGCTTGCAATGAAAACGCTTGCACACCACACAGGTCCTTGCGGAATGTGCGCAGGACAGCAGATCGATCTGCAGAGCGAGGGAAAAAGCATCGACGCCGAAACTCTTGAAACCCTGCATGCAAAAAAGACAGGGGCTCTCATAAAATGCGCCTGTATTCTCGGATGTGTTGCCGCAGGCAAAGAGGAAGGCTCGCAGGAATATGACGATGCCTGCCGATATGCCGAAAAAATAGGACTTGCCTTTCAGATCGCCGACGACATTCTTGATGTGTCGGGAGACGAAAAGAAGCTCGGCAAAAAATGCGGCAGTGACCAAAAAGAAGACAAAAACACATATGTCACAATTTTCGGCATCGAAAAAGCAAGAGAGCTTGCCCGCACTTTATGCGCAGAGGCAAAAGATATCATGGAAGAATATAAGGGAAGCGAATTTTTATGCGCCCTTGCCGATTTCATCATAGACCGCGACAATTGATTTTAGGAGAAAATAACCACATGGGAAATGTTCTTGATCTTTTCAGCAATTACCACATCATATGTCCCTTTTTCGGCTTTATCACAGCCCAGATCGTAAAGCTTATTATCACCCTGATAACCGCAAAGAAGCTCGATCTGAAAAAGCTTTTTGAAAACGGAGGTATGCCAAGCTCGCACACCTCAACAGTCTGTGCGCTTTCCTTTTCGCTCGGAATCGTTCTGGGCTTTGACTCACCCGTCACGGCAATTTCGTTTGTGCTTGCCATGGTAGTCATTATCGACGCTCTTGGCGTGCGCAGAGCCACAGGCAGAAATGCCAAGGTAATAAACAAGATCGCCCACGATCTTTTTGAGGAAAAAACCACAAAATACCTTGCTAAAGACCTTAAGGAATATGTGGGACATGAGCCTCTTGAAGTCTTTGTCGGTGCCGTCATCGGAATTGCAGTACCATATATCGTTGCACTGATTATGGGTATTATTTAATCAAAAAACAGCAGAAAACGCGCACTTTTTGTGCGCGTTTTCTTATGTCATTCGTTTATCATTGAATTGAGCTCATCGAGTGAGATTATCGGTACGCCGAGCTTTTCTGCCTTCTGGAACTTGCTTCCGCCGTCGGCGCCGGCAAGAAGATAGCTTGTGTTTTTCGATACCGAGGAGGAAACCTTGCCACCGTGGGAGGTGATATATTCCCCTGCCTCCCCTCTTGACATTCCCGAAAGAGTGCCGGTTATAACAAAGGTGAGTCCCTCAAGCGAGCTGCCTTTTTTCTCGATGTGAGCAGTCATGTCAACACCGAGTTCTTTTAGTCTTTCCACTGCAAGTCGGTTATAATCCGACGAAAAATAGGACACTATTGATTCCGCAACGATTTCTCCTATATCGTCAACGGCACAAAGAGCTTCAATATCGGCATTCATGAGATTTTCCGCCGTTTCAAACCGTTCGGCAAGAGCCATTGCCGTCTGTTTTCCCACATGGCGTATTCCGAGGGCAAAGATGACTCTGGCAAGGCCTGCGCTCTTTGACCCTTCAATTGCCGAAAGAAGATTCGATGCAGATTTGTCTGCCACCTTATCAACTGTCAGAAGCTGTTCTTTTGTGAGGGTATAAATGTCGGGAATATCGTTCACAAGTCCGAGATTCACAAGAGAACCCACCTGAGCCTCGCCCAACCCTTCGATGTTCATGGCGTCGCGGGAAACAAAATGGATAAGTCTTCGGACAATTCGCGCAGGGCAATTCTTGTTGACACAACGATAAGCCGCCTCGCCGTCCTTTCTGACAACTTTCCCTCCGCAATCAGGGCAAACAGAAGGCATCGAAAACTCGACATATTCCGTACCGCTTTCTCGCTTTTCGGGACAGGAACGGACAATCTCGGGGATGATATCCCCTGCCTTTCTCACCACCACATAGTCATTCTCGCGCACATCTCTTTCGCGGATGAAATCCTCGTTGTGCAGCGTTGCCTTTGATACGACAGTACCCGCAAGATGTACAGGTTGAAGAATGGCAAAGGGAGTAAGCACTCCTGTTCTGCCGACATTTATGTCGATCTTCAGAAGCTTTGTTATCTTCTCCTCGGGAGGGTATTTATACGCCGCAGCCCATTTTGGCGCATTGGCTATCTCACCCACAAGCTTGCGCTGCGAAAAATCGTCGATCTTAATAACAGCTCCGTCGATATCGAAATCAAAGGATGCACGGTTTTCGTTGAATCGGCAGATCTCGGCAAACACTTGCTCGCGTTCGGAAAATGTGTTAAAGAATGGCGAAACCTTAAAGCCCAACCCGGTAAGATATGCAAGACTTTCACGGTGGGACGAAAGCTCTTTCATTCCTTCAGCTTTCTGGACATTGAACACAAAGATACCAAGCTTTCTTGATGCGGTTATCTTCGAGTCAAGCTGACGGAGCGAGCCTGCCGCTGCATTTCGGGGATTTGCAAAGCAATTCTCTCCCCTTTCCTCCCTCTCTGCGTTAATGCGCAAAAACTCGCTCTTGGGCATATATACCTCTCCGCGCACACAGAGATACGGGATATTTTCGTTCAGGGTCTTGGGAATATCATCGATCACAAAGAGGTTTTCGGTGATGTTTTCGCCGACAATTCCGTCGCCGCGCGTGGCACCTCTGACAAACCTTCCGTTTTCATATTCAAGCTCGACCGAAAGTCCGTCGATTTTACACTCGACCACATATTCGACATTCCCGTCAAGCTCCTTTTCGCACCTGTCGATAAAGGCAAAAAGCTCTTCTTTTGAGAAAACATCGGTAAGACTTCCCATGGGCACAACATGGCGCACCTTTTCAAACTTTTCGGATGCCTTGCCCCCGACAGTCTTTGACGGAGAATCTTCCGAATCAAATTCCGGAAATTCTTTCTCAAGCTCTTCAAGCTCACGCATGAGAGCATCAAACTCAAAATCCGAAATTTCGGGCGAATCGTCAAGATAGTATTTGTTTCTGTGGTATTCGATGAGAGCTCTTAACTCTTCGATACGCGTTTTTGCTGTTTGTTTGTCCATTTTTACCTCTTAAAATTTTTATAATCGTCACTCATTGTGCGCTGCGCGCTTTTCTTTTATTCGCTCGTTTAACATCATCACTATCTGTATCACACAAAGTACATTGTGTAAAATAAACGAAAGTGCCGACAAGACCGACAAAAGCTCATGAAACGAACCGCACCTCACTGCTCCGAAGAAAAAATATCCGGCGGCGTCATCCCCAAAATCGGGCAGCAAAACATGAGTAAGAATATATGTCAAAACATAAAATGCGTTGAGCTTTCTGATTTTCGGACATGTTTTCACATAAAACGACACAAACACATTTACAGCAAAAAACACTCCCGCGTGAAGAAACGGAACGGCATACACCGCAAGATACGCTCTGAGCCAGCCGAAATTTGTCAGCCACGACACGGCGGCAAGAGCGATCGAAAAAAGTGATATAAAAATATATGTCAGGACGCTTTTTGGTTTTGATGCAAGCATGGTATTCCCTCCCTGTTTATTTATAAATTATCAAGCATAATACTTTCTGCCACATTCCAACATCCAATCATTTCCTTTTAGCTAAATTATTCCGCTTCGCTCCATAGCCAAATAACTCCGTCGGAGCAGCAAATCAAATTCGCTTCAAGCTGACCGAAGGTCAATTTAGCTACAAAGTAATTTAGCGTGCGCCAGCACATTTAGCTCGCCATCAGGCGAATTTAGCTGAATTCAACTTCTTGAATTAATTATACCATATCCGACACCGTTTTACAACAAAAACATTTTCTTTCCTGTCATAAAACGCTTTGTTTTTTTATATTATTCTTTTGAGGACAAAACCACAAACGGAGGTATTATTCTTGAAAAGGCTGTTATCCCTTGTAATTTCAACGATATTTCTCATTTCTCCCCCGGGCGTTTTTGCACAGACACCGCTTCATTCGACGGTTATGACGCTGAAGGACAATGTGACCATTGATCTGAAATCCCAATCCGCCTGTCTTATGGAATCCGAAACAGGAGAGATAATTTACGAAAAGAGTGCGACCGAACATCTCGAGCCGGCTTCAGTCACAAAGATAATGTCTGTGCTTCTTATATATGAAGCTCTTTCAGACGGCAGAATATCAAAGACAGATGTCGTCACCGCAAGCGAAACTGCTGCAAATATGGGCGGCTCGCAAATATGGCTGGAACCCACCGAGCAGATGAGCGTTGACGAAATGCTCAAGGCTATTCTTGTGGTGTCGGCAAACGATTGCACAGTTGCCATGGCAGAGCATCTTTCGGGAAGCGAAGATGCTTTCGTTGTTCTCATGAATGAACGGGCAAAGCAGTTGGGCATGAACGACACGAATTTTGTAAACAGCACGGGGCTTCCTGCCGAAAATCACTATACCTGCGCCAAAGATATCGCTCTTATGACCCGCGAGCTTCTGAAGCATGAGGATGTTTTCAATTACACGATGATCTGGATGGATTCACTCCGAGGCGGTGAATTCGGGCTTTCAAACACAAACAAGCTGATACGCTTTTATCCCGGAGCCAACGGAATGAAAACGGGCTTTACAGATTCTGCAGGCTATTGTATGTCTGCCACCGCCACCCGCGACGGGATGACTCTCATCTCTGTCGTCATGAAAGCCGACACCTCCGACAACCGTTTTTCGGATGCAAAAAAGCTTCTTGATTACGGCTTTGCAAACTTCACGGTCTATCGCATTTCCGAGGGAAATCTGCTTCCTCTTCCGGTCAAGGGAGGAACTGTAGACTCAGTGTCGCTCAACTGCTCTGCAAAAGCTTTGCTTCTGACAAAGGGACGCGATCAGCTTGTGGAAAGTGTGACCGAGCTTCCCGAATCGGTGAAAGCTCCCGTTTCCGAGGGGCAGGTAGTGGGACATATACGCTATACCCTCTGCGGCGAGGAGATCGCCGTCATCGACATCACCGCAGTAAACGGTGTGCAGAGAATGGGACTTTGGGACATCTTCAAAAAGCTTCTTGGCACGACCGTAATGATAAGGTAATAAAAAAGAGGAACATCGCGTTCCTCTTTGAGAGTGTCGCAAGCGCCACTCTTCACGAAGGGGAACAAGTTCCCCCTCGTGTACTCCCCCACATGAGGCATTTTCTCACCGAAAACGCCTCATAGAGGTGTGTTTTTCGGCAACAAAGTCACCAAAAAACACAAATTATAATTATACCTTACTTTGTTATGGGAAAATAATCAAAGCTTAGTGAAATCCTCGGGGCCGTGCTTACAAAGGGGGCAAACATAGTCTGCAGGGAGCTCTTCGCCCTCATAGACATATCCGCAGATATTGCATTTCCAACCGCTCTTCTTTTCTGCATTCCCGGGCTTCGGCTTGATATCAGAATGATAAAAAGCATAAGTGCAAGGTGTGGCATCCGACAAAACCTCGGCGTCGGTAAGCTCACCGATAAAAAGAGTGTGGGTGCTCAGAGGAACAGTCTTTGTGACCTTCACCGACAAAAAAGCATTTGAAGCATCGGTGAGATACAAAAGTCCGTTTTTGGAGCGTGCAACCTTCGGAAAATCGGCAAATTTGTCAACCTCCCTGCCCGACTGAAGCCCGAATCTCTTGAAAAGCTCAAAATCAGCCTCACGGGTGATGACCGAAAGATTGAACTCGCGGGTCTCATCTATCATATAGTGTGTATAATTGCTGCGGTTCACCGAAATCATGATCTGAGTGGGATTGTTCGCGATCTGCATGGCGGTATTGATGATACAGCCATTATCCTTGCCGTCGCACTTTGCCGAAAGCATATACAAACCATAAGTGAGATCAAACAATGCATTTGTGTTCATCGGAAACGCCTCCTTGGTTTTTTTGAAAACTGTTCTTACGCCTCTTCAAAAGCGCCTTTTTCAAGACCGCAGACGGGGCATACCCAATCCTCGGGCAGATCTTCAAAGGCAGTTCCTGCCGCAACACCGTTGTCGGGATCGCCTACTTCGGGATCGTATTCATATCCACAGGGGCAAACATACTTTTTCATGATAAAATACCTTCTTTCTTAAATCTTAAAATATATGTTTTACAGTACCAGCGAGGGTGCCGTATAAACTCTTGCCGCAAGCTCCTGGTTGAGCATATAAAGGCTCTTGGGGTCGGAGCCGAAAAGCTCCATTTTTGTGATCATATCGTTGGCGTTTGTTTCTTCCTCGCCCTGCTCCTTGACAAACCAGTCGAGGAACTGCATGGTGCGGAAGTCCTTGACTTCATATGCCGCAGCATAGATGTCGTTGATAAGCGAGGTCACATATTCCTCATGCTCAAGGCCTGCCTTGAGAACATCCATGTGACTTGCAAAAACCTTGTCGGGCTTTGCAATCGCTTCAAGGGTCACCGTCTGATTCTCGTTCTGCAGGTACTGATAGAAGAGCATCGCGTGATCGCGCTCCTCCTGCGCCTGAACCATGTACCAGTTTGCAAAACCGTCAAGTCCCTTTGCTTTGAAATAATTCGAAAAATCAAGGTAAAGATATGCCGAATAGAACTCCTTGTTTATCTGAGCGTTGAGAAGCTCGCGAACTTTTTCATTCATCATTTGTTTTTCCTCCTCCAAGTTTTTCTTTTATGATTCTATTATACACATATTTTTGAAAAAATAAAGTGACAAAGTCACATTATTTGAAAATTTTTCCAAACTTGTTTTCTGAAAACAGTATATCATCATTTTTTCGTTTTTTCTGTAACTATATCACATTTTTCGCCAAAATCATTGACCGAAAGAAAACACGATGCTATAATTATAAAAGAAAACAGATTTCGGAGAAAAAAGACATGGACAGACAAGATTTGATACAGCTTTTTGAGGACACCTTTCCTTTTTGGGAAAGACTTTCTGACGCAGACCGAGAAACTCTCTGCCGCAGTTCGCAAAAGGTCAGCTTCGGGAAAGGCGCCACCATCCACAACGGCACAAACTGCACCGGAGTCATACTCATCAAGAGCGGAAGCCTCAGATTGTATATTCTTTCGGAGGACGGTAAGGAAATAACTCTTTACAGACCGTTTCCCGGAGAGCTGTGCATATTCTCTGCCTCCTGTGTGCTTGACACCATCACCTTTGATGTATTCATCGATGCCGAGGAAAACAGTGATTGTGTCGTGGTTGGCGGCTGCGCCTTCGAAGATATATCGCGAAGAATACCCGAAGTGAAGATTTTTGCACTCGAAGCCGCTCTTGCCCATTTTTCGGATGTTATGTGGGTCATGCAGCAGATTCTTTTCATGAGCATGGACAAAAGGCTTGCTATTTTCCTGCTTGACGAAATGGCAAAAACAGGTTCTGATACCATAAAGCTGACTCACGAGCAGATTGCCAAATATATGGCATCCGCCCGCGAGGTCGTTACGAGAATGCTTAAATATTTTGTTTCGGAGGGACTTGTGGAGACCTCGAGAAGTCAGGGTATAAAGCTCCTTGACAAAAAAAGGCTTCGTGATTTAACCCGCTAACATATCAAGTATCTGCGCTTTCGGTCTTGCACCGACCGACTGTTCAAGTATTTCTCCGTTTTTCATCACCACAAGAGTGGGAATGCTGAAAACGCTGAACTTTTCGGCAAGCTCGGATTCCTCATCCACATTGACCTTGCCCACAAGGACATCCTCACACTCGTCAGCTATCTCCTCCACTATGGGTGATACCATGCGGCAGGGACCGCACCAATCGGCGTAAAAATCGAGAAGAACAGTCTTTTCACTTTCTTTTATTTCGTTGAAATTGGCTTTTGTAACTTTTATAACTGACATATTTTTGTCTCCTTTGTTTTTTGTTTTGTAAGCACATTATATATCATATTCTTATCATTTTCTGTGATTTGATCACAAATAGCAAAAAAGAGAGAAGCTTTTTATTGCTTCTCTCAGACCACTGACAAACCCTATTTCAGAAGTGCACATTGATATATTGCACAAAAAGCCTCCCTCGCAAGTGTGCAGACAAAAGCGGTTTGTCGGAAGGAAAGACAAATCACATATGAGAACGCAGGGGGGCGAATCTCTCCCTGTAGGGGACGATGCCTACATCGTCCCGTTCAGAAATACATTTATAACTTGTTTTGCGGGACGATGTGGGCATCCTCCCCTACAATTATTGCAAACGCTCATCTGTCATCGGTGGATGAGGTGTCGGAATCAAGCCTATGGCCAAAACTCCAACTCCCTCAGTCGCTTCGCGCCAGCTCCCCTGAAGGAGGAGCCTTTTTTCAGCCTCCCTCGCAAGTGTGCAGACAAAAGCGGTTTGTCGGAAGGAGTCGGAATTAAATCAAAGAGAATTGCAAGAGGGGCTCTCGCGCCCTCCCCCTCGTCATTTCTTTTTGGAAAAGAAATGACAGTAGAAAATGATTATCAAAAAGGATTTTCCGATATCAGCCTCGTTTCCGATATCAAAAGGCTGCAAAGGTTAAAGCTTTTCTGCAAGGGTTTGTCGATATCGAAAGACGATGTCTGCACATCTGATTGGACTTCTGTTTTGCCGATATCAGAAACCTTGTTTTGGGAAAACGGGCGTATCAATCAGCCGCCCTTTCAGGCAATGGAGGTATTATGACACTCCCTGTTTGTGCATAGTGCTAACAGCAATTATTATAATACACTTTGTCAGCAAGCTCCGGGACGATGTAGGGCATCGTCCCCTACTTTGTTTTAAGGTATTGCGACAAAATCAGACCGCCGATCAATTTCGGCGGTCTTTTTTGATACTTATTCCGTAAAGGCTTCGAACCACGGGAATCCTGCAGAACATTTCTGCCATGACAACAGTCGCAAGGCAGGACAGCACAAGCGATACAACATAACAAAGCGCTATCGGTAGCTTCAGATATTCAACAGCAAAATACGATGCCGCAATGATCACAATATAATGGAAAAGATAGATAGCAAACGAACGGCTTTGCAGATATGAGAAAAGCTTATTTTTGAAATTCAGCTTGTCATAAAATGCAAAAATTGCAAGCACCGTGATCCACGCATAAAGATGCGGCAAAGGATAGTTTACACAGACCGAAAAACTGATACCAAATGAAAAATATGTCTGTATCGGCAAAAGCACGAGAGCGCAGACTGCAAGAGGAATTCTTGCTTCTTTCAATCTCTCAAGCACTTTTTCTGACGAAAAAACATAATATCCCAGAAGATAAAGCGTAAAATACAAGGGTATCCGCATGACCTCAAGGAAATTGCCAAATTGTGCAAGAACAAAAAGCACAGGGGCCAGAACAATGAGAGTGATGACCCCTGCCCTCTCCCCGAGCTTTTCAAGCTTTCCTTTTTTATCAACAAGACGCACAAGAAGAGCAGCAAGCGAAGTGAGATAAAGCTGTGCGATAAACCACAGATGGGCAGAACCCGCAAGCGCGAGAACAACAGCAAGCGCAGGGGCAGGAATTTTTGAAAACTCCGCCCACTCCCCTTTTATGTATATTGAAAACGCCATAACCGCAGGAGATATGGTGAAAAGACAGGTTATAAGGGGGACAAGAAGCTTTTTTGTTCTGTTTGCGACAAATCCGCGTACTCCGCGCTTTTCGATCGAATGGCGTGCCGACGCGCCTGCCACAACAAAGAGAATCGACATAAACCACGGATAAACGGCATATCCGATACTGTCGACGGCAGGGATGCCTTCAACATTATAATGTATCATCGAGCCTGCACAGTTGAAGACATTGACAACGTGATATATCACCACAAGGAGAATGCAGATAACTCGGATATTGTCAAGATAATCCTTACGCTCCTTCATTTCCATTCTCCCCCTTTGTTCCCTTTTCAAAAGCCTCATCCATCACCTTTTTCAGAACATCATAATGATGAATGGCGACTCCTCTGTCAACATCGGCAAGCAGAAGCAGCATATCCCCGGCATTTATACCGAACATATCGCGTACCTCTTTGGGAATGACTATCTGCCCTTTCGGTCCCACCTTTACGGTCGCCATGTATTTCCCATCGGGATATTTGTTTTTCTCCATTTTTTGCACCTCACATTTTAAGAAAAGTAAGAAAAGTATTACTTGTATTACTAAAATTATAAATCAATCCTTCGAAAATGTCAAGGGCTTTTTCGGTCAAAAAGTGCTAATTTTGGACAAATTCTCTCTTTACAGACGGCATTGGCAAGGGTATAATAAAAATATACGGCACAGTTTCCAACAAAAGGAGAAGATTATGTATAACATCAAACTCACAAATTACATTCCCGAACCAAATCCTGTTTCTTCCGAATACATCGTTGCAGCGCATTATTATGCTGCCTGGAAAAAAGGCTCGGCAGGGCTTCACAACGCCTTTGACGATCTGCACGAATACCCCGAGCGCACTCCCCTTATGGGCTATTATGACGAAGAAAACCCAAAGGTTGCCGACTGGGAGATCAAGTGGGCGATCGAGCACGGCTTCAAATATCTGCAAGCCATCCGTGAGGAGCTGACAGAGCGCGACAATCTTCCCGACTATCGAACACCGCAGGATATAGGTCTTTCAGACTTCAACAAAAGCTGGGGCAAACCCGACCTTTCGGAAATCTGCAAAAAGAAGTTCAACCTTGAATAAAGGAGAAAACATCGATGTACAACATAAAACTTGAAAGCTATGTTCCCGAGCCAAAACCCGCAAAAAGCGATATGATAGTTGCGGCGCACTACTATGCCGCCTGGAAAAAAGGCGCAGCAGGTCTTCACGACGGCTTTGACGATCTTCACGATTTTCCCGAAAGAACTCCTCTTCACGGCTATTATGACGAGGAAAACCCGACCGTGTGCGACCGGGAGATCAAGTGGGCATCCGAGCACGGCATCAATTGCTTCATTTATTGCTGGTACAGAAAGCCCGAGTTTATGGGAAAGCCCGTAACCCTTGAGGCGCTTCGTTGCGGTCACGGAATACATGAGGCAATGACGAACGCCAAGTATCAGAAATACATGAACTTTGCCATCATGCTCGAAAACCTTCCCCGTTGGGCAAACACCGACGCCGACGATCTTGTCAACAATCTTCTTCCTTTCTGGACAGAAACCTATTTCAAGCGCGAAAACTATCTCAAGATCGACAACAAGCCTGTCCTTTTCGTTTTCTTCCCCCAAAGGCTGAACAAAGCCTTTTCGAGCGTTGAAGAACAAAAAAGACCTTCGATATCTGCCGCGAATATATAAAAGGTCAAGGTTTTGACGGTATGCTTTTTGCCTATTGCACTACCATGTACCGCTACGAAACCGAAAAACCACACATTTATCATGCAGACAATCTTGCACGCGGATTTGATTTTGCTTTCGGATACAGCAATCTTTATGATGCTCCCTGCGATCATCCGCCACAGGAGGATATCATCAAAGGTCAGTATGACGCCTACGAAAGAGAGCTTGCCATTGATGAAATGACAGAAACTCCCACCATCACCTGCTTCAGAGATGCATCGCCGCGTTTTTCACAAAAATGGCGCGATCAAGGCTACAAATTCTATGAAGAAAAGCGCTGGTATGCCACCCCGGAATCGTTTCGTGAGATTATCCGCCGCATCAAAGAGCGCAGCGAAAAGCTTCCCGACGGCGCATGGGGAAAACGCTTCATATCCATCGACAACTGGAACGAATGGGACGAGGGGCATTATGTTTCTCCCTCCCATGAATTTGGCTTCAGATATCTTCAGGCAATCCGTGAGGAGCCGACCGAACGCAACAATCTCCCCGACTACCGAACACCGCAGGAGATAGGATTTTCAGACTTCAACAAAAGCTGGGGCGAACCCGACCTTTCGGAAATCTGCAAAAAGAAATTCAACCTTGAATAAAGTTTCACCGAAAAAATGAGGGAAACCCCCGGCGAGGGTTTCCCTCTTGCACTGCGTGCAATTCACCGAAGTTACTTCGTAACTTCCGCCTGCGCTATGCGGACGCAAAGAGGGTTTTCGCTCTCTCCGGAGAGCGACCAAAGGCGCCGCGGAAGTTTGCATGCAAACTTCTAAAGTTGCTATGCAACTTCCACTTTGGAAACTGCGAGCCTTTGAAAAGGCTCGACCGAAACTTCATTTTCGTGAAGCGTGTAGCTTTTGCAACACGCTCTCACGGGCAAGCCCTCAAAAAGCTTGCCCGTGTTTTTTTGTTCTTATTTTATTTTTATTCCGAGCATCTTTGCAACCATTTCCGCCTGCTCGGAGCTGATGACGGCGCCACGGAGCTCGGAAAGATTATCGGAAAGAATGATTCCCGAAAGCTCGTTGTCGCAAAGCTCAACTCCCGAAAGGGATGTTTTGAAAAAAGAGCAGCCCCGCAGATCACAGTCGGACATTTTCAGTCGTTTTGTCTTACACTCCGAAAGGGTCGCCTCGGACAGACGGCAGCTTTCAACCACCGCGTCCTCAAGCTTTGCTTTGTTGAAATTGGCAAACGAAAGATTACAGCCAAAAAAAGCGCAATCATACGAAACGCTTGAGCAAAAAACAGTGCCCATTCCCTTGCAATTTTCGAAAATGCAGTTTCTGAAATAAGCATCCTCGAAATCGCATCCCGAAAGATCGCACGACACAAATATGCATTTGTCAAAGGATGCCGACCGAAATCCGACATTTTCAAAACAGCAGGCGGAAAACCTGTCCTCAGAAAAGGATACTCCGCAAAGCTCGCCCGAAAAACGCACCTTTTCCACATCCATTCCGCGATAGACCTCTTCGGTCTGCAAAATCTCCCGCATCGATCGGTCAAAATCAAATTCAACAGTATATTTCAAATCATTCTTTCTGTTCATCTCAAATCTCTCCCGTCTTTTTTCCGATAATCACTCTCTCAATTCCCGAATAATCAAAGACAGAGCTTTTTTCAAATTCCGAAGAAACAAGGATATCGGAAACACCTGCCGCCGTGTCATATCCTGCCTCAAAAGCGAATGAACCATTATCGGCAAGATACGGAAGAAAACGTTCTGTTATGGCGCGGTAAAAGAAAAGTCCGTCCTCTTTTCCGTCAAGAGCAATGTGCGGCTCAAGCAGAACTTCGTCCGACAAAGTTTTCATGTCGGAAGATTTTATATACGGCGGATTTGAGGCGATGATATCAAAGACCCCTTTTGGAGAATACTCGCAAAGGTCGGCGCAGACAATCTCCATTCTGTCACAAAGTCCGTGATATTCTGCATTCCTTTTTGCGTATGCAAGGGCATCGTCCGAAATATCTACCGCCACACACTGCGCGTCGGGGCGGTTTTTTAACACCGCAACAGAGATACATCCGCTGCCGGTGCAAAGATCGAGAAATCTTCCGTTTTCGGGGAGATTTTTTATTATATATTCGGCAAGAAATTCAGTCTCGGGGCGCGGAATAAGACAACCATTTCCGCAGAACACCCGCAAGCCGTAAAACTCCCATTCACCGAGGATATACTGCAAGGGCTCGCCCGAAAGCTTTCTTTCAAGGGCATCGGCAAGTTTTTCGAAAACCTGCTGCGGTATCTCCTCCTTCGCGCAAAAAACAAAGTCTCTGCCCGAAAAATGCTTTATGATACAATCCGCCTGAAAAAATGCTGTCCCACGGTCTTTTTGCTCTGTGGGACAGTTTTTGTATATTTTTTCGGCGGAAGAATTTCTGAATTCTTCAAAAGTCATTCTTTTTCGTCTTCTCCGATTTTTTCGTCTGTTTCTTTGGTTTCGGAATCGCCATCTTCCGCGATTTCCGAAACTTCGGCTTCTTCCTTTGCCTTCTGTGCTTCAAGTATCTCGACTATCTCGGGATAATCCTCGGGAAGTGCCGCCTTGAGCGACCGAATGGCAACCTCGATCTGATCGTCAGTCGGCTCCTTTGTGGTAATCCGCTGGATCCAAAGGCCCGGAGCCGAAAGGATTCGGGTGATTATATTGTCATGCCGTCCCGCAAAGCGGATGAACTCATAGCCAAGCGCCACCACGAGGGGGAGAGTAACTATTTTGAGAGATGTCTGGATAATTACAGACGTGTTTACAAAGAACAGATTGATAAAAATTCCGAGTATCATCATGACCACAAGGAAGCTTGTGCCGCATCTCGGATGGAATCTCGACTGAGCCTTGACATTTTCGACATTAAGTTCAAGATACTTTTCGTGGCAAAAAACCGATTTGTGCTCGGCACCGTGGTACTGGAAGGTGCGCTTGATGTCGGGAATAAGCGCCACAAGTCCTATATATGCAAGGAATATGGCAATTCTGAAAACTCCCGAAAAAACGCTCTTCAGGATTCTCATTCCCCATTCCTCCTGAACCTCACCGAAAATGGCGGTGGAGGTGACGGTGGGAAGAAACATGAAAAGGAACACCGCAAGTGCAAGTCCCAGAATTGTGCCGATGGCTGTTGCCACATTCACAAGGCTTTTGGCGAAATGCTTTTCGAGCCATATTTCAAATTTTGTGGGCTCCTCCTCTTCAATGCCAAGCATTTCGACAGACTTGTTAAGGGTCTTCATCGAAAGCTTCATCATCGTAACGAAATTTACGATACCGCGGATAAGCGGCCATTTGAGTATCTTGCATTTTTCGCCGGGAGGTGTCATGGTATCGACATCTGTTATTATATCACCGTCAACATTGCGTACCGAAAGGGCGATGCGCTCTTTTGCTTTCATCATTACGCCTTCAAGCACAGCCTGACCGCCGACGGTTCCGATTCTTGAATCCTTGTTGTCTTTGTTTTCGCAACAACAATTTTTCTTGCTCATTTTGGCTTATCTACCTCCTTGCATTCTTTTTTGGTATTATTTCACCGAAAAGGAAAATAATAATATTGTAGAAATCAAAGCACGCGTATCTTTGAGAGCACAGGAATGTTCGCAAGGATATCGCAAAGCTTTTCTTCGGGTAGCTCATCTGTGATGAAAGCAAACCCATCGTTTGTGTCACAGAACACACAGCCGGGGAAAAGATCCTTTGCGGATGCATCGGTGGTGCGGACAAAAAATCTGACATTTGCCTTTTTATAGTCAATAACAGGGTTAGTATCCGAAAGAGTCCAGGTGATCGCCTTTTTGCACTCGCGGGCAATATCAACGATATCGGCAACAACGGCACTTGCTGTGGGAAGCTTTCCCGCGCCTCTGCCGTAGAACATTACATCTCCCACCGCGTTTCCGCAGACGGTGATGGCGTTGTATACGTCATTCACGCCTGCCATGGGGTTATCATAGCCCACAAGGAAGGGGGAAGTGATGACGTATGTACCCTGTTCGGTGCTCTGCGCCTTTCCGAGAAGCTTGATGGAATAGCCGAGCGACTCCGCCGCTTCCACATCGGAAAGGGTGATATTTGTGATGCCCTCGCAGTGAACATTTTCGGGAGAAACGGTCTTTCCGAAAGCAAGAGATGCGAGAATACAGATCTTTCTGCAGGTATCAAGACCCTCAACATCTGCCGCAGGGTTTGCTTCGGCATAACCGAGGCTCTGGGCAATCTTCAAAGCCTCGTCAAAGCTCATGTTTTCTTCGATCATCTTTGTGAGGATGAAGTTTGTGGTGCCGTTGAGAATACCTGTGACCGATTCGATCTTGTTTGCCGCAAGGCACTGCCACATGGGGCGGATGATCGGAATACCGCCGCCGACAGATGCTTCGAAGAGATAGTTTACATTGTTTTCGCGGGCGATCTCAAGCAGCTCTGCGCCGAAATTTGCCACGACCTCTTTGTTGGAGGTAACAACATTTTTGCCGGCAAGAAGAGCTTTCTTTGTGAATTCATAAGCGGGATGCGAGCCTCCCATGGTTTCGACCACCATGACTACATCGGGGTCGTTTACGATCATGTCATAGTCCATGGTCACTCTGTCGCCCAGCTCGTGGTCGGGGAAAGAGCGCTTGTCGAGGATATATTTAACATTGAGCTGCTGTCCGCAAAGCTTTTCGGAGAGAGAGTCTGAATTTTCTCTGATGACCTCCGCAACGCCGGAGCCGACAACACCAAAACCGAGAATTGCAATATTTATCATAGTCTTTTCCTTTCAGAAGATAGATTTTATTCTAAAAATTATTTACTTTATATTGTAGCACAAATCGAAATCAAAATCAACACATATTTTACGAAAGGTTTGTTTTATGACGCCAAATCTTAAAAAAACCGAATATTTTTTTCTGACAGTTGCGGCATTTGTCGGTTTTTCCTACATTCTTTCCCATTACGGAAGCCTTTTGGCTTCGATCCTTGCTCCCTTTGTGATCTCGTCGGTCTGTGCCCATTTTCTTTCGCCGCCGGCAAATTTTCTTTGCGAAAAGCTTCATTTTCCCAAATGGGCGGCACATATTTTTGTGGTGCTGACCTTTTACGCCGCACTTTTCACGGCGGCATATATTCTCATTTCGCGTCTTGTAAAGGAGCTTTCGGGGCTTTCGGCATATGCCGAGGCTCTGCGCGATTCTCTCCCCCGCTATCTCGAAAAAGCCGAAAGCTTTGCCGCCGACAAGCTCGGTTTTCTTTCATTCTCACAGGAGGGGACAAAATATCTTGCCGACGGCTTTGCGGCTTTTCTTTCGTCGGTCACCGAAAAGTTCGCCTCCTTTGCCTCACATATCCTTACAGATATAATTGCGTTCGTTCCGAATTTTCTTGTTTCGGCGGCAGTGACGGTGATAGCCACCTGTTATTTTTCGGCAGATCTTTCAAAAATAAAGCGTTTTTTGCTTTTTCAACTGCCCGACCGCGCAAAGGTGTTCTTTTCGGCGTGCAGAGTGCAGTTTTTTTCCACGACCTCAAAGTATCTCGGCGCATATCTTGCCATATCGCTTCTGACATTTTTCGAGCTTTTTTCGGGGCTTATGCTCATAAACCACGATTACGCCTTTGTGCTGGCGCTGGGCATCACCCTTGTGGACGCTTTGCCTTTTGTCGGCTGCGGAATAGTTCTTCTGCCCTGGTCACTGTTTGAATGGGCTTTCGGAAGCGTCGGAAAGGCAGTGGCTCTTCTTGTGCTGTACGCCGTTGTCGCGGTGGTAAGACAAATCGCCGAGCCCAAGATAGTAGGCTCGTTCATAGGGCTGTATCCTCTGCTGACCCTTTTTTCGGTATATGCAGGGGCAAAGCTCATGGGCTTCTTTGGAATATTCCTCTTTCCCATCGCCGCCATAACGCTTAAAAATCTCAACGACAAAGGCATCATAAAGCTCTTCAAAAACCCACCCGGAGACAAAAAAGAGCTTATTTCGGAAACGCGCGCGAAATACAAGAAATACAGAAAGGCAGGTAAATGATACTTCCGCTTATAAACGGCAAAAAATGTGAGAGATGCTGTCCTGATATGCACCTCTCATACTCATTATACTTTATTTCTTTTTTTCAATTCAAGCTGTGCAACGATTACACCGACAAAAATGAGCACACAGCCAAGATATCCCTTCACTGTCATGGTCTCGTTGCCGATGAGCGCACCGCCGACGGCACTGAAAAGAGATTCGGTCGAAAGGATGATCGTGGCAAGAGTCTGATCGTCGGAAAACTTCTGTCCGAGTATCTGACAGGTATATGCCACCGCTGTTGAGAAGATGCCACAGTAAAGCAGAGGTATCATCGCCTCCCCTACCCCAAGCCATGTGACCTCCTGAAAAGGAAGGGCAACGGCAAGGTTGTATATACCGCAGAAAAGCGCCTGAAAAAGGGCGAATTTTATGGGGCTGATATCACGGACAAGCAGATCTATCGAGATGATGTGTCCTGCCCAGAAAACCGCTCCCACAAGCAGAAAAATGTCGCCTGCCTCCACAGTGAAGTTTCCTTTAACGCTGAGCAGGAATATTCCGCCGATGGCAATAAGTGCTCCCAGCCAGACATTGAAAGAGGTCTTCTTGCGGAAAAATATGAAATATGCTATCGGCACGATGACCGAATAAAGAGCTGTGATAAAACCGCTTTTTCCCGAGTCGCCTGTCATAACTATTCCTGTCTGCTGAAGATAAGACGCCACGAAAAGGAAGCCCGCGCAGATGGCGGCGGCACGCAGGGTGCGAAGGAATCTTTTTTTATCGGCACTCTTTTCCTTGTCAAAAACAAGCACAACAGGCACAAGCGCCAAAGCGCCTATTATAAATCTGATGCCGTTGAACCAAAAGGTCGGAACATCGTCTCCGCCCATCTTCTGAAAAACAAAGGCAAAGCCCCAGACTATGGCGGCGGTGAAAAGAAATATCGTGGATTTCAGCTTACGGTTCATTGGAAATGTCTTCTCCTTGTATGTTTTCTGTTTCTTTCTCGGCGGCCGGAAGAACGACCCAGCAGTTGTTTATGTATCTTTCAAAGCCAAGACTCGGCTTGTTGACAAACTCATCGTTATATATCATAACCGTCGAGCTTCCGCCGTCCATCATGGCGGCGTTATGACAATTTTCGGCAAGAAGAGTTTCCTGCAAGGGCAAAAGATCACAGCCTGCGCTGTATCCCGGCTGACGGCCGTCGACCACCATGAAGATAATTTCTCCGCTCTTTCGCTGACCTATGGCAGTGCGGGGGGCAATTCCCCAACCGCCGGTTGTGCCCTCTTTCACAAGCCCCTTGCCGTTGACGATGATATAAGGGCTGAAGGACACGGCGCTGACTATATCGTTTTCGATCGCCCACTGAGGTGTACACTGACGAAGGACAAGCACTCCTTCCGAGTTCATGCCTACCATGTTATAGATCTTGTTTTCGATAAGCTCGGGGTCCTGCGGATAAACAAGCACTCCGTTTTCAATGACAACTCCCGAAGGGGTTCCGCCGTTTGAATCATAGTTCGGTCCGTCGGTAAAGCCACCTCCGTTGATGCCTGCCACAGCTCCCGCGTTCTTTATCATTGTCGATACCTTCTGACCGCAATCAAGCTGGCGTCGGGTGTCTTCTACCCTGACTCGTTTCGGATCGTCAATAAGCATCAGAAAGCCTTGCCATCCGCTGCCCGATACATTTTTCAGATAAAGTCCCTCTTCAAGCTTTGTATACCCTTCCTCCACATAAGGATCTATCACGATTTCGGGCTCGGAAGGGAGCTCCTCTTTTTCATTTTCGGGAGGAACAACAGCTTCTGCTTCGGGTTCTTCCTCTTTATCCGGTATTTCTATCTGATCCACATCGGTCACAAAGCCCGTGTCATCCACTCTTTCGTTTTCGATTATTTCGTCTATCGTTTCCTGAGAGAAAAACCAGGTGGCAAGGAATCTGTGATGCATTGTGCCCCAGGCGGTGCAGATCCACTGATTTCTGATGGACGGAAAAAGTCCCGACACTATCAGGACATAAAACCCTGCGGCACAAATAATGCCGAATATGACGATGCTCACAAAAAGATCAATTGCTCTGTTCTTCAAGCCTCGTTTTACGGTTCCGTCTTTATAATAAAGTACACTTCTTTTCATTTTCCGGGCGCCTCCGAACACCATAACAAAAAAATACAAATTCATTATAATTGTAGCACAAGTGCAACAGATATTCAACAGAAAACGCAAAAAATGCGAAAATTTCTCGCCTCTTTTTTCGCCGGCAAAATATCTTTTGCTGTCCCAAAGCTCGATTGCCGTACGCCAATATTTGTAAAATCGAGGCAAAAGTTGTTGACAAAATATAAAATATGTGATATTATATGTTTCGGAAAGATAAGTCCGCGAGTAAAGTAAACAAAGAACGCAAAAAGTGTCACTGTTTACTTTGTTTTGCTTTTTGGGGTCACGGAAGTGTTTTCTTCGGTCATTTCAAAAGCTTTCGCGGTAGTTTTGCAAAGCTTATTGTGAGGATTCATTTTTTATGAAAGCACTTGAAGAAAAGATCCTTTCGGACGGCGAAGTTCTCCCCGGTGGAGTTCTCAAGGTCGGAAGTTTTCTCAATCACCATATGGACATAAGCTTTCTCATGGAGATGGGAAAGGACATGGCAGACGCTTTCCGGAGCGACGGCGTCACAAAAATCCTCACGGTTGAGGCATCCGGCATCGCCTTTGCCGTGGCGGCAGCAAATTTTCTGGGCGTTCCCCTCACCTTTGCGAAAAAGAACAAAACAAACAACGTCTCGTCCGACACATACAGCGCGTCTGTTGATTCCTTCACCCACGGCAGGACCTATGAGATCACCGTACCCAGGGAATATATCGGCGAAAACGACAGAATCCTGATCGTGGACGATTTTCTTGCCTGCGGCAACGCCATAAAAGGTCTTTGCAAGATCGTATCCGATGCGAAAGCAACTGTTGTCGGCGCAGCCTGCGCCATCGAAAAAGGCTTTCAGGGCGGCGGAGACGAATTGCGGGCATCAGGGCTTAAGGTGCACTCGCTTGCCATCGTCGATTCGATGGAGGACGGAAAGATCGTTTTCCGCGAAAACTAATTTCGGTGTAAATTTATTTACATAATTATTTAATTTTGCCGGAAACGGCAGGAGGTAAAAAATGAAAAAGATTCTTTCAATCACAGTTGTACTCGCAATGCTTCTTTCGGCAGTTGCAGTATTCACAAGCTGTGGCGAAAAGCCCGTAAACGAAGAAGCAGTTCAGGGTGAAGAAGTCCAGGGCGAAGAAGAAGCTCCCGCAGGCGTTGCCAAGGAAGACATCAAGGTCGGTTTCATCTTCCTTCACGATGAAAACTCCACCTATGACAAGAACTTTATCGATGCAGCAACAGCTGTAGTTGAAAAGCTCGGTCTTACCGAAGAACAGGCTATCTTCAAGGTAAACGTTCCCGAAGGAACAGAGTGCTATGATGCAGCAGCAGAGCTTGCTGATGACGGTTGCGACCTCATCTTTGCAGACTCTTTCGGTCACGAAGACTTCATGATCGAAGCAGCAAAGGAATTCCCTGAAGTTGTATTCTGCCACGCAACAGGTACAAAGGCTCACACAGAAAACCTTCCCAACTTCTACAATGCTTTCGCTTCCATTTACGAAGGCCGTTACCTTGTAGGCGTTGCCGCAGGTCTTAAGCTCAACGAAATGATCGAAAATGGCGACATCACAGCTGAAGAAGCTAAGATGGGTTATGTCGGCGCACATCCTTACGCTGAAGTTAAGTCGGGCTACACATCCTTCTACCTCGGCGCAAAGTCTGTTTGCCCCACAGTAACAATGGACGTTAAGTTCACCAACTCCTGGTTTGACATCGCTCTTGAAAAGGAAGCTGCAAACGCTCTTATCAACGACGGTTGTGTTCTTATCAGCCAGCACGCTGACTCCGAAGGCGCTCCCAAGGCTTGTGAAGAAGCAGGCGTTCCCAACGTTGCTTACAACCTCGACACAAGAATTTGGGGTCCCAACACAGCTCTCGTTTCCTCCAAGATCAACTGGGCTCCTTACTTCGAACACATCATCAACGCTGTAATCAACGGCACAGAGATCGAACAGGACTACTGCTACGGTCTTGAAGAAGGCTCTGTTGAAATCCTCGGCCTCAACGAAACAGTTGCAGCTGCAGGCACAACAGAAAAGCTCGAAGAAGTTAAGGCTGCTCTCATCGCAGGCGAAACAAAGGTATTTGATACCGCAACCTTCACAGTTGACGGTGCAGCTCTTGAAAGCTACAAGGCTGACGTTGATTCCGACGAAGCTTTCACACCCGACACAGAAGTTGTCTCCGACGGTTACTTCCACGAATCCGAATACCGTTCGGCTCCTTACTTTGACATCGATATCGACGGTATCAACCTCAAGTAAGAAGAATTAAAAATGCTATGCGTCAGGCGGGGCGATTCGCCCCGCCTGTACCCTTTTTCCAGAAGTTACTTAAATCATATGGAGGCTTTTATGAACAGTTATCCGGCAATTGAATTACGGAATATAACAAAAACCTTCGGAAGCGTTGTTGCAAACAAAAATGTCTGCCTCACCGTCAAAAAGGGCGAGATCCTCTCGATCCTGGGTGAAAACGGCAGCGGAAAAACAACTCTTATGAATATGATCTCGGGAATCTATTTTCCCGACGAGGGTCAGATTTTTGTCGACGGCAAGGAAGTTGTTATCAGATCTCCGAAAGATGCGTTTGATCACAAAATCGGTATGATACATCAGCACTTCAAACTTGTGGATGTTTTTACCGCCGCTGAAAATATAATCCTCGGACTTAAAAACGAAAAAGGCTTTGATATCAAAAAGGCTGAGAAAAAAGTTCAGGAAATATCAGACAAATACGGCTTTGCTCTTGATCCGACAAAAAAGATATACGAAATGTCGGTCTCGGAAAAGCAGACTGTTGAGATCATCCGCGTGCTTTACCGCGACGCCGACATTCTCATTCTTGACGAGCCTACGGCAGTGCTCACTCCCCAGGAGGCACAAACGCTTTTTGCCATCCTTCGCAGAATGCGAGACGACGGAAAAGCCATCATTATCATCACCCACAAGCTCCATGAGGTGCTTTCCCTTTCGGACAGAGTTTCGGTTCTCAGGAAAGGCGAATATGTTGGTACGGTAAACACCTGCGATGCCACCGAAAAGAGTCTTACCGAAATGATGGTCGGTCAGAAGGTTTCGCTGAACATTGATCGCGACGAACCCCAAAATTCCCAGGACAGGCTTGTGGTAAGCAACATTAACTGCATCAACCGCGACGGCGTGCAGGTGCTCAACGACATTTCCTTCGTTGCCCGTTCGGGAGAAATTCTTGGTATTGCCGGAATTGCGGGAAGCGGTCAGAGAGAGCTGCTTGAATCAATTGCAGGTCTTCAGAAGCTCAACAGCGGAAGCATACTCTATCACAATCCCAAAGCAGGCGGTGTCGAAGATCTGCGCAACAAAACCCCTTTGCAGATAAGAGAGCTCGGCGTGCGCCTTTCGTTTGTTCCCGAAGACAGACTCGGAATGGGTCTTGTGGCAAACATGGACATTGTGGACAACATGATGCTCAGAAGCTACAGAAAGGGACATTCCTTCTTCGTGGAAAGAAAAGCCCCCGAACAGCTTGCGGAAGATATTATAAGCCGCCTGCAGGTTGTCACCCCCAGCTCCCATACCCCTGTGCGCAGACTTTCGGGAGGTAATGTGCAGAAGGTTCTTGTGGGACGCGAGATCGCCTCGGCACCAAAGGTGCTTATGGCGGCATATCCCGTACGCGGACTTGATATCAACTCTTCCTACACCATCTATAATCTGCTCAACGAGCAAAAGCGCAACGGCGCCGCCGTCATCTTTGTCGGCGAAGACCTTGATGTACTTATCGAGCTTTGCGACCGCATCCTTGTTCTCTGCGGAGGCAAGATCAGCGGAATCGTTGACGCACGGAATATCACAAAAGAGGAGATCGGTCTTCTCATGACAAAATCCGAGCAAGGAGGTGCAAAATGAACAACATATCCTACGAAAAGCATATAAAGGATCAGAAGCAGCGCAAGGTGCATGATCCCCTTTTCCAGATCGTCAAACGCGACGGAATGGAATGGTATAAATCGCTTGCCATTCGTTTGGGAGCAATCCTTATCGCTCTTGTGGTCTGCGGACTTGTGCTTGTTCTTCTCACAAATATGCTCGGCACTCCCTATAATCCCATCAAGATTTATAAGACCATGTTTGACGGTGCCTTCGGTTCTGCAAGAAAGACCTGGGTAACCATGCAGGATGTGGCAATGCTCCTTTGTGTTTCGCTGGCAGTAACTCCCGCGTTCAAAATGAGATTCTGGAACATCGGTGCCGAAGGTCAGACCCTTATCGGCGGTCTTTGCGCCGCAATCTGCATGAAATATCTCGGCCCTGTGCTTCCCGATGCCATAACCATTCCGATAATGCTTGTCGCCTGCATCGCAAGCGGTGCCATCTGGGCGATCATCCCCGCATATTTCAAGGCAAAATTCAACACAAACGAAACTCTTTTCACTCTCATGCTCAACTATGTGGCAATGCAGATCATAAGAATTTTCATCGCCATCTGGGTGCCCACAGGTTCGGGCGTTCTCAGCCGAATCAATTATGCGCATCTGCCTGTACTTTTTGAAAAGAAGCAGCTTCTTAACATACTTGTGGTGGCTTTGCTTACGGTTGCTTTGTATATCTATATGCGATATTCCAAGCAGGGATATGAAATTTCTGTCGTAGGCGAAAGCGAAAACACCGCAAAGTATATCGGAATCAATGTCAAAAAGGTCATCATCCGTACCATGGCAATTTCCGGCGCCATCTGCGGTATCGCAGGACTTCTTCTTGTCGCAGGTCGTGACTATACCGTATCGGCGGCAACCGCAGGCGGCATGGGCTTTACCGCCATCATGGTCTCCTGGCTTGCAAAGTTCAACCCCTTTGTCATGCCCCTCACCTCATTCCTCATCGTTTTCCTTGAGCGCGGCGCTTCCGAAATGGCATCCCGTCTGCGTCTCAACGAAAGTATTTCTGATGTTGTTACAGGCATCATCATTTTCTTCATCATCGGTTGCGAATTCTTTGTAAATTACAAGATTCTCTTCCGACACGGCAAGCATAACAGGGAGGTGTAAGCTCATGGCAGTTGTTTCTTTGATAGTCGCTATCCTTTCCAGCGCCATTATTCAGAGCATTCCTCTCCTTTACGGTGCGACAGGCGAAATTCTCACCGAAAAATCGGGACATCTGAATCTCGGCATCCCCGGAATCATGTACATGGGTGGCATCTCGGGCGTTATCGGTGCATATATTTATGAAAAATATGCCACAGTGCCCCACCCCTTCTGGTGCATCTTTATTGCACTTGCAAGCGCCCTTATCGGTTCGGGACTTTTAGCTCTCATTTACAGCTTTCTCACAGTCACTCTGCGTGCAAATCAGAATGTCACAGGTCTTGCGATCACCACCTTCGGCACAGGCTTCGGTGACTTTTTCGGCGGCTCGCTCACAAAGATCATGGGGGACGGCGGAAATCTGCAGCTCGCAGCAACTCCCGGATATTTCAAGGCATCACTCCCCTTTGCATCAGATATAGGTCCTGCAGGAAAGCTTTTATTCTCCTACGGTTTTCTGACTTATCTCGCCATTGTAATTGCAATAATCGCCGCAATATTCCTCAAGCGTACCCGCGCGGGACTTCATCTGCGCGCTGTCGGCGAAAACCCCGCAACCGCTGATGCGGCAGGCATCAATGTTACAAGACATAAATATCTTGCCACCGTCATCGGAGGTATGATAGCAGGACTTGGCGGATTCTATTTCATCATGGACTACACCGGCGGCTCGTGGACAAACGGCGGTATGGGTGACCGTGGCTGGCTTGCCATTGCCATTGTTATCTTTGCCACCTGGAAGCCGGTCATGGCGATTCTCGGATCGTTTGTTTTCGGCGGTCTTTACATTGCATACAGCTATGTTTCGCCGATGTTTGCTTCTCTCCCCAACGCCAACACCCTGCGTCCCGTTATCCAGGAGGCGTTCAACACTCTCCCCTATCTTGTAACTATCATCGTCCTTGTTATAACAAGCATGAGAAACAAGAAGGAAAATCAACCTCCCCAGAGTCTGGGACTTCCCTATTTCAGAGAAGAAAGATAAAATTTTACCCCATTTCCGCTTTGGAAATGGGGTTTTCTTTAAGTCTGCGTGCTGTGCATCATGGTTTCCCAAAAAAGGAGGAGTTTTTTTCTTGCCTCCCTCCCGAGGGAGGTGGCACGCGAAGCGTGACGGAAGGAGTCGGAGTTTTATCAATGGT
>JAZSFD010000028.1:0-10134 GCA_045532035.1 Eubacteriales bacterium
TTTGCTCCCCTTTGGGGTACCCCCTTTACGGAATGTACACCGATTGTAACAAAAAATGCTTCGTGTTACAGTTGTGTTACAAACCGCAAAAAGGTATTGCAAAAAATTCGATTGTGTATTATTATATCAGTGTAAGCAGAACAAGTGCCACTAAAAGGTCTTGTATCATGCTACATAATAATTTTTACAGGAGGATTTCCAAATGAGAAAGACAACAAAACTTCTCTCTCTCGTACTTGCGGCTCTCATGCTCGTTGGCATGTGCACAGTTTCCGCAGGTGCAGCGTTCACAGACGTATCTGTTGAAAACGAAGCTCTCTACGAAGCAGTTGAGCTCCTCTCTACTCTCGGCGTTGCTAAGGGTACAACAGAAACAACATTTGGTCCTGATGAACTCGTAACACGTCAGCAGATGGCTGCTTTCGTTTACAGACTCATGAAGGCAGGCAGATCGTCTGAAGGCGGCGTTAACACAACTCCCTTCACCGACCTCGAAGATTCCACATACTTCAACATGGTATCGTGGGCTTCCAACGCAGGCATCATCAAGGGTACTTCCGCTACTACATTCAATCCTAAGGGTGGCATCACTCTCCAGGACGGTTATGTAATGCTCGTTCGTGCTCTCGGTTATGAAAACGACGGCCCCCTCTCATATCCTCACGGTTATGTTGACAAGGCTGAAGAAATCGGTCTCGACGAAGACATTCCTTCGACAGTAGACTACACAGCTACTCTTACTCGTGGCCAGGTTGCTATCCTTCTTGCCAACGCATTCTACGCTGACATGAACGAAACAGTTATCGACTACGAATGGATTCCCAACCCCGGCGAAGGTTCTGATGCATACGCTCCTGTTGAAAGAACAGAAACAATTGCACACAAGATCTTCGGTGTTGAAGAAGAAACTTTTGAAGTTGTTTCCACAGCACACTACACTCTCGACGGCACTGTTACATACGACGAACTCAACGATGTTGACACAATCGTAGGTTACAGATTCGACGAAGACGGCAAGGCAATCGGTTCCGGTCTCTACTCGTTCGAAATGGACGACCTCGGACTTGACGGTTCTTCCGACGACTACTTCCTTGCAGAGCTCACACTCTTCGTTAAGAAGGATGCAAAGGGCGACCTCACAAAGGACGAAGTTATCGCTGCTAAGTCTAACCTCGTTAAGAAGACTGTAACAGCTGAAGATGTTGTTCTCGAAACTTCCACAAAGACCGACAAGGAATACTATGTTGGCGGCGTTAAGGACGCAGACGCTGACAAGGTTATGACAGGTGTTGTTTCCTTCGGCGGCCTCAAGGCTTACCTCGACTACGATCAGGCTCCCTATTCCTACAAGAAGGAATACAAGGCTGACGACGCAATCAAGTTCATCGACCTCAAGGGCGGTGACTATGATGAAGACGGCAACTCCACATTCGCATACAATGATCTCGAAGTTTCCTACAAGGGCGAATATGCTAAGGCTGGCACAAAGGGTTCTTATGACAACCTTACAACCGTATTCGCAACTGATTATCCCACAATCTACAACGAAGGTCTCTATGAAGCAGACGTATACGACTCCAACGGAGACGGCTACGCTGACTACCTCTTCCTCAAGAACTACAGATTCATCCAGCTCATTGACAAGAAGAACAAGGGCTTCGAAGTTAAGACAGAAACTGACTATTACTACACCTACACCGAAGAAGCTACAATCGAAGGCGAATACGAATCTGAAGACTTCGTTCTCGCATATGTAAACGAAGATGCTAAGTACGTTAAGGTTGCAGAAGTTGTTGCTCCTATCGAAGCTATGGTTACTCGCAAGTCTGCTGACAGCGAAACATTTGCAGAAGCTACAACTCAGGTTGTTACCTTCAAGTCCGGCGAAAAGGCTGAATTTATTGGTGCTGATGAAAAGTACGCTTACTACATCGACGGCGAAGTTCCCGCATACAAGGATTTCGAACCCGGTAAGTCCTACCAGGTATACCTCAAGGGCGACGTTATCCTCTACACTGACGCTGTTGCTTCCGGCAACTACGATGTAGATGCTAACTACGCAATCGTTCTTCCTTACGACGAAGAAAACGCTACAAGATACATCTATAACGATAACGACAAAAAGTTCGACAAGGTTGAAAAGACTGAAGAAAAGGCTGATGACAGAATCGTTTACTCCGCAACAGGCGTTGTTGATGGCGAATTCGTAACTTACTACTATGTAAACGTTGTTATCGACGGTGCAGTTAAGGCTGTTAAGCTCGGTGACTACGCTAACACATTCGTATCCTATGAAAAGGATCTGGAAGTTCCCTATGTCAAGAATGAGAAGATCGACTCTCAGAAGATCGTTGACAAGGAAATCGCTGAAACAGTTCTCTATGAAGACTTCCTTAACAAGTTCAGCACATACACAATCGATTCCGATGGTGCTTACACATTCACAGCTCTCGATGTTAAGGCTCTTGAAGCTGTAGACTTCTCCAGCACAGATGAAGAAGATGCAGGCTATATCGAAATCGGCAAAACCTCCATCAGCAACTTCACAGGCTCTATCTACAACATCTCCGGTGTTGAAGAGTTCTCGAAGTTCACAATGAAGGATTACTCCAAGCTCATCATCAAGACTGTTGACGACGACGGCGAAGATGTATACACAGTTTACACAACTGAAAATCTTCCTGACTTTGCTGAAACAGACTTCGAAAACGTAATGGCTATCTTTGTTAACAACACAAAGTCCAAGTACGAAAACCTCGGCATCCTCTATGCTGAAATCGAAGAGTTCGAATCTGAAGTAACTTACGACTACAGACTCGTTGTTGGTCTCAACACAATCGTTGATGAAGACAACAAGGCTACTAAGGTTGTTAAACTTCTCAATGTTAAGGACAACACAAAGGTTTCTGACATCGAATTTGCTAAGGACTCCGCATTCGACGCAACTGAAAGATTCGTTTACATGAACGAAGCTGGCGAAGCAGTTAACGAAGGTCTCACAATCGACGGCACATACCGCGATGGTCAGATGTTCAAGGCTACATTCGACAAGAATGCCAGCTACGATGTTGCTAACAAGTTCCTCGAAGTTGGTACAAAGGATAAGGATGGCAAGGCTTGCACATTCCTCGTTTCTGACGACACAACAATCCTCTTCTACACATCCACAAGCACAAGCGCTATGGCTGAAGAAGACATCCTTACAATCGAAGACAACGAATACGAAGGTCTTGAAGATGCTGAATCCTTCAACCTCTACATCGTTGCTGAAGATATCGATGACAAGAACGCTGATGATTCCATCAAGGCAGCTAAGACAATTATCGTAACGAAAAAGAATCTTGGCTAATTCATAAATCTTAGGATTTTACTCCCGGCAGAAATGCCGGGAGTTTTTTTGTTTCCGGGCCACGCATCTTGACAGCTCTTTTTGTTGCGTTTATTACATGATTTTTTTGTTCAAAGTGCACCAATATCTGACATGGGTTTTGCTCTTTGTTACAAAAGTGTTACATTTCGAATTTTGGTGTTGATATTTTTTGCTTTAGCTGATATAATATATTTGATAAATGGAGTATAGGCGCTATTTGTACCTTCATGCAGATACGCCGTTCTGTTTATGCTGCGCATAGGCGCGGCAATATATTTTACAGGAGGACAAAAATTTATGAGAAAATTTGCAAAAATTTTGTCTATGGTTCTTGTTGTCGCAACACTTGCAACACTTTGCACCTTCACATCTTCTGCAGCTAACTTCAAAGATATTTCTGCAAAAGATGAGGCGCTCTATGATGCAGTGCAGCTTCTCAATTCTCTTGGAATTGCCAAGGGCCAGAGCGAAACCACTTACGGTGCTAACAAGCCTGTTACCCGTGAACAGATGGCTGCTTTCATCTACCGTCTTATGAAGGGCGGAAAGTCTCTTGAGGGCGGTCAGAATCTTTCCGGATTTTCGGACCTTAAGGATCCTACATTCTACGGTATGATCTCCTGGGCGAGCGATAACGGTGTTATCAAGGGCCGTTCTGCTACCGAATTCGATCCCGCCGGCAAGATCAGCCTTCAGGATTGTTATGTTATGATCACCCGTGCTCTCGGCTACGAAAAGGATGGCGCACTCGCTTATCCCCATGAATACATAGACATCGCTGAGCACATCGGTCTTGACGAGAACATCGATTCCAAGGTTAAATATACCGACAACCTCAACCGCGGACAGGTTGCGCTCATTCTTTACAACGCTTTCTATGCTGAAATGAACGAGACCTATACCGATCTCTTTATTCCCGCTTTCGAAAGACCCGAGGTTGATTCGGCAACTCAGTTTGTATATGTTGAAACCCCCGAAACCGTTTGCCACAAGATCTATGGCATCGAAGAAATTGTTCGTCGTGTAGTTGCTACTCCTAACTACGCTATCGATATCTCCGGTCTCGGCAAAACTGCCGAATACAAGGCATACAAGCCTCTCGGCGGCGAAACAGTTGATGAGGTTCTCATCGAAACAGCTGCCATCGTTCCCGAAGCTGACAGCACAAGACTTCAGAATGAAGAATCTGTTCTTCTCTTCGAAGACCTCGGTCTTGAAGGGGAAGCTGATGATTACTTCCTCCGCGACATCACAATGTATGTCAAGGAAGACGGTACGGTTCTTGCAGCCTTTGCAGGCGGTAAGTATGTCGAAGAGTCTGTCATGTCCATTAAGACCCGCAGAGGCGATGATAAGGACAGAGACTTCTATGGATCAACGAAGGATATTAAGCTCCGTACAGGTATCGTTACCTTCGGCTCTGATAAGGCATATTTCTGGAACAAGCCTGAATCTGTTCCCAACTATGCTGTTTCCATTGCACCCGTAAGTTCGGATGATGAAGGCAGAGTTACCTTCAAAGCAGGCCTTACATGGGCAGGAAAAGTGGTTCCCTCGCTTCCTGAAGGTCCTTCTTATATCTCTGACGCTAAAGGTTGGAAAACCCAGCAGGATGCAAACCACACTGCTCTTACACAGATCACCTCCACAGGTTGGACAGGTAGCGCAACCTACCACAACGTAGAATATTACGATTCAAACTCTGACGGAAACGTTGATTACCTCTGGGTACAGCCTTTCACCTTCGGTAAGATTGTCGACAAGAAGGGTGATGCCAACACTCTTAAGGCAAAGCACACCGGTGATTCTAAGAACCGTGCATACTTCAACTCTTCCAAGGCTATCCCCGAAATTTATGTCGGCGAAGCTACTGTTGAAGGCGGCGCTTACGAAGACGGCAAGTGGGTATTCGCATATGTTTCCGCTCCAGGAAACTATGTCAGAATCGCCAAGGACGAAGCAAACGCAGTTAAGGTATTCACTGCAAAGCCCTTATCCTGGAGCGGTACCGATGCAAACTCTGTAAAATGGTCTGACGGTTCTTCCACAAACACATGGAACTCCGACAACCAGATCGTTGGTCATGTTAATCTTTCGAACGGTATGCCTACCGGTCTTCTTGGCTTAGACAAGGATACAAACAGTAAGGAAATATGGACTGGTGCTTTTGACTTTGCGAACGCTTTTCAGAGCGCAATGAAGACCAGCGCAGGCGTAACTTGGGAGATCGTTAGCGCTCACGGCAGAGTAATGGTTGCCAAGAAGCTTGCTAAGGATGTTGAAATTGCCAAGGAATATGCCGTTATCCAGTATATCAACGAAGATAAGTTCCAGGTAGTATTCAAGGGCGGCGGAATTGACATGGAGGGTTATCTCGAAACAGATAACTATGTTCGCGCATTCATCGATGGCGAATTCCAGCTTGTTAAGATCGCAAAGAAGAGCGAACACTCCGAGTCCGGCTATCAGGACGACAACTATTTTGTTGACAAGGGTCTTGTAAACAACATCTGCTCATACACAGTCAACAGCAAGGGTGAATACACCTTCACACCTTTCGCTCCCACAAGCGAAGATGCAGTTGCCAAGGATCTTACCGATAAGGAAGATGCTACTATCACATACACAACAGTGGTTGACGGAATCTCGCTTAAGCAGTTCCAGAACAAGCTCTATCAATTTGTTTCTTCCACAAAGGTTCCTGCAGAGCTTGCTCCCAACGGAATGAAGTATGTAACAATCACTGATGAAACAAAGATTGTTGTAAACTACATCGACGAAGAAGGATATTCTGACTTCGCGATATATGATGCAGCAAATCTCCCCGATTTCGATTACGAAGATCCTGCAATGGAATTCACAAAAGCAGTCGTTGTTCTTCAGAACAACATCAATGCCACAGCTAATGAAAACCTTGCGTTCCTCTACTGTGAAATCGGCGGCGAAATCCTTAACAGTTCCAAGATTGCTGAAAACTACTCGATCATCCTTAGTTCTATCGAAACAGTTGACGCAGATAACAAGGCTGTTACCGTTTATAAGGTAGTTGATCCTAAGACAGGTGAAGTTTACGATCAGAAGGAAACCGCAAAGGAATCCGATGATAAACTTGATCCTCATGCCCTATACCTCCTTACAGAAGACGGCTTCATCAAGAACACAGATGCAGGCAAGCTTGCAAGCCTTGCATACGGCAGCGATGACCTCGATGTTCTCGCAAGCTATGAAGCAGAAGTAGGCGTCATCGTTATCGACGATACCGACGAAACAACATACTTCACCGATGAGAACACCATCTACGCTCTCTATGACAGAGATACAAAGACTGTCACAATCGAAGATGCAGAGATGCTCACCGTTGAGGCTGCTGATGACGAAGAAAACAAGTACTACAACGAAGGCGAAACCGCTCTCACAATGTATGTGATTTCTGAAGAAAGAAAGGGCGAAGACTTCGAATTTGCAACACTTGTTATCGTTGCAAGAGGCTGATTGATTCAGATCGATTCATAAACAATTTGTGGCACCCGCCTTTGCGGGTGCCACATTTTTCAAAGCCGAAAGGGGAGAGGATATGTCATCGTTGCTTGATTTTTTGAAGAAAACATCTTCGGGAGCAGTGTGGATATATGAGAATGAGGACAGAGTTTATCTGTCACGATTTACCGATGAACAGCGTAAGGCGTATTTGTATAGTGAAGATTTTCATATGAAATCTTATGCCACATCGGGCATATGTCTTTCGTTTGCGACGGAGTGTGAGAAAATATCGGTCGATACCTTCATTGAGCCCGGCTCCAGCCGCGACTTCTTTTGTTTTGACACATATATCGACGGTGTGCTCTGTGACTGCTCGGGCGGCAGTTTCGATATGCGTACAGGATGCGATTTCACACTTGAGGTGAGCTTCGGGAAAGGCAAAAAGGAAGTCAAAATATATTTTCCTCAGCTTGCCTGTGCATCAGTGAGGGATGTAAGATTTGACGGAGTTTCCGTGTCGGATTTGTCGGAAGAAATGTATGAAAGTATCGAAAGACCCGGGAAAAAGGTGATATTTTTCGGTGATTCGATAACACAAGGCTATGATTCTGTTCATCCGTCCTTTGATTATGTGGCGCTTGTGTCGAAAAGACTTGGATATAATTTTGTAAATAAGGGAATCGGTGGTGACAAACATAACGCGGCTGTCTTGTTTGATGACGGGATATGTCCTGACAGAATATTTGTCGCATATGGTACAAATGATTGGTTCCGACTTCCGTCGCGGGAAATTTTTGCAGACAAAATCAGGGCGTTTTACAAAAGAATGCGAGAGATATATCCCCAAGTGCCGATATTTGCCATATCACCTGTCTGGCGCAGGGACAATGATATCGAAAGACCGACGGGGGATTTCTTTGGCATATATCGTATGATTTGTGATATCTGTTCCGAATTTGAAAACATTACGGTGCTTGACGGCACAAATTTTGTCGGGCGCACCGAGGATCTTTTCTCGGATAAGAGACTTCATCCGAACGATAACGGATTTTTCATCTATGCTGAGTCATTGTGCAGGGCGCTTGAAAAATATTAATATTAGGCTCTGTTAGACAATAGATATGTTTTTATAGATTAACATAAAAAAATCCACAGAGGACATATATCACTACAGAAATACTTATTACTCGTAGAGGTGATAAGTATGAAATTAGAAATAGATAAAATAGTAAAAATCACAGACGATTTTACACAAGCAGAAATATTAGAATTGATTGCAAAATTAGAATCAACTCTGTTTGACAAAATGGATTTCAAGGAGTTTGTGCAAAAAATTATGGAACAAAAGTTTGCAGAGGGTCTTGTATGCCCTCGCTGTCAAAACAAACATGTTAAAAAGAATGGATTTGATAAAAAAGGTAGACAAAAATATAAATGTAGCAAATGTGGTTCATTTACTGCAACGACAAATACTGTCTTTTCCAAAAGTAAAATATCAGCTGGCAAATGGCTAAAATATGCAGATTGTATGAATAAAAGAATGTCATTAAGAGAAACTGCCAAGGAGTTAAAAATCTGTTTGAAGACCGCATTCAATATGCGCCATAAAATACTTGGTGCTATTGTGGAAAGTATGGGGGTTGATAATTTGGAAGGACTTATTGAAATGGATGAGTGTTTCTTTGCAGAATGTTTCAAGGGTAATCACAAAAAAAGAGACCCACAATGGAAACCCCCAAGAAAAGATGGTGAATCAAGAGTAAGAGGAAAACAAGTTCAATTTAGAGGTATCAGCCATGAGCAAATTTGTGTTTCTTGTGGTATGGACAGAAACGGTGGTTTAGTGCTTGTACCTGTTTGCAATGGTAGATTAACAGTAAAGGCTTTAACAGATTTATACGACAATAAAATTGAACCAAACTCAATAATTTGTACAGATAGTCATAGAGCCTATAAAAAGTTTTCTCAAAGTGTTCCTGCTGATTTGGTGCAGATTGAAAGAGGAAAGCATAAAAAGGACATTTATCATATCAACAATATAAATAGTTTGCATAGCAGATTAAAACAATGGATAAAGCCTTTTCATGGTGTTGCCACAAAATATCTAACACATTATATGTATTGGTTTAATTGGCAAGAGCGAAATAAAAAGATTGCTTTGCAAGAAAAGGCAGAACAGTTGATTTTAGAGAGTTTTTCTGCTATAATAATATATACACAAGAAGATATAAGAAACACAAAGGCATTTTGAATGGAGGTATTGATATGAAAAGATTTATAACATTAGGTTTAATTCTAATTTTAGTTATGACACTAATAGGTTGCAACAATAATACAACACAAACTAATACTGCTTTATTAGGAGAAGTCTATATTTATGAAAAAGGTGGTTTTGGTGGTTTTGAGGGAGATAATTTTGTTATCTCTATTCGCAATGATGGTACATGGACTTATACTGAGGGAATGGCAAGTAGTCATTTGGCTGACCCTGAAAAGTGTAGTTGGACTTTGGAAGATGGAATACTTGCTCTTACAGAGAAAAGATATAATGATGTAGAAATGGTGAATTATTTTAGGGTTGAGGGAGATAGTTTGGTTTATCAAGCAGAGGGTTCTGATAATTTTATATATACAAAAGTTGAAGATGGCGATAAGTTTAATCTTGATAAAAAAGATACCGAATTAAAAGCGAAGATTGCAGATAAGACATTTACTTATCCTAATAGTGATAGTACAACTTCTAATGTATTTACTATTAGTATCAACAAGGATGGTACACTTTGGTATTCAGAAAGTAGTATGTTAAGTATAATCCATTATGGTAATTGGTTCTTAAAAGATGACATTTTAAGAATAGTGAAAAAGGTAAATGACGAGGAATATGTTTCTAACTACTTCAAGATAAGTGGTGATACATTGGTTTATCTGGAAGATAATTCAGATAACTTCCATGCTGTGAAATTACCTGATGGTGCAGTTTTTAATATTGAAGAATAAGTAGTACATATTTGAAAGAAAATAGATAATAGTGAAATCTCCATCACTCAAATAATTGAGATTTCACTATTTTTATCTTATTCGCATATCAAATGTCTAACAGAGCGTAATATTAAAAGCGGAAACCGAAGGGTTTCCGCTCAGTTTACTGACAAAGTGTATTATAATAATTACTGTTAGCAATGTGCACAAACAGGGAGTGTCATAATACCTCCATTGCCTGAAAGGGCGGCTGATTGATACGCCCATTTTTCCAAAACAAGGTTTCTGATATCGGCAAAACAGAA
>JAZSFD010000140.1:0-5196 GCA_045532035.1 Eubacteriales bacterium
ATAACACCCATGGAACCGGACTGACGATGTACAGGGCCTACGCCGTGTGTCATTCTGAGTTTGTGGAGATTCCAACGTTTGATAGCGCCTGTGTAACCATGACCCTTTGTGATGCCGGTTACGTCTACCTTTTCGCCTGCTTCGAAGATGTCAGCCTTGATCTCGTCACCAACGTTAACCGATGCACAATCGTCAAGTCTGAACTCCTTGAGGTGCTTCTTGAAAGCAACTCCTGCCTTTGTGAAATGACCCTTTGCAGGCTTTGTGAGCTTTCTTTCAACGAGGTCGGAAAATCCGAGCTGAACTGCTTCGTAGCCGTCGTTTTCGACTGTCTTCTTCTGTGTTACGACACAGGGACCGGCTTCGATGACAGTAACAGGGATGACATTTCCGTTTTCGTCGAAAATCTGAGTCATACCGAGTTTCTTACCGATAATACCTTTTTTCATATTCTTTTCCTCCTTAGGTTATTGGTTGGCCGCTTGAATTTATCCTTTCGGACAACGGACAACATGACCTGTGATGCTAAAGGCACCACTGCGACGGTAATGATCGCAGCTTATAATTTTATTTCAATCTCAACGCCTGCAGGGAGCTCAAGGCTCATAAGAGCTTCGATCGCTTTCTGCGAAGGATTCAAGATATCAATAAGTCTCTTGTGTGTGCGGAACTCAAACTGTTCTCTGGCGTCCTTATACTTGTGTACCGCGCGGAGAATTGTAACGATCTCCTTGTCGGTAGGGAGCGGTATGGGACCCGAAACCTTAGCGCCGTTTCTCTTAGCTGTTTCGACGATCTTTTCAGCCGCCTGATCGATAAGAGTGTGGTCGTAAGACTTAAGTCTGATTCTGATTTTTTCCTTTGCTGCCATTGTTCTGCCTCCTTTTAAAAAGTTTTGTCCCTCAATCGTGCGTATTATATTAATTGAGGGGAGCTTTTAAATGCGGCACAGTAATTTCTGAACACTTATCCGGGTGTTTCGTATTTTACCCAAAATAAAACCGGATCATTTCCCACAAAAAATCGGAAGATCTTCAGGGGTGTTATCCGGGTTGGCTGTCACTATCTTCATTTTGACCGCAGTACACCCAACACGAGAGTGGACCTCGGCACACCTTACGGGCGTGCGCCTGCAAGCAGGAGCCGTTCCCAAACGGTGATTATAAAGAAAGCAACCAGCCGCGCAAAGACAATCTGCCTTCTGCGGTCAAACGAGCTCCGCTTGAAGAACTCTGCCGCATCGGCGCCTTTGCCTGTGACCAGTATTTGCTGTCGCCCGGTTATCGGACATACTCCACGGAAATTACCGCACGGTTGTGCGCAACCTCCCGCTTCATCGCATATCAAGCTCTGTTAGTATAACACAAAACAAAAGGAATTGCAAGATGTTTTTGACATTTTTTGCAATTCCAAATGTAAACATTTTATGAATTAGATTCAGGCGCATTTTCGCAAAATTTTGCCCTCGTTTCCCTGCCCGGAAAACACTCTGCGCCCTATATATAATAATGTAACTCTTTTTGAGAAAAAATCAATAAGCCTTACCCCAGCAAACAAGCTTCTTCGCAGGCTTTCCGCAGCAGACACATTTGTCCGAAAGCTGCTCCTGTTCAAAGGGAATACAGCGCGAGCCGACACCGGTAAGCTCCTTGACCTTGTCCTCGCACTCCTCTTCTCCGCACCACATTGCGCGGACAAAGCCGTCGCCGTTCTTTGCAATCGCTTCATTGATCTCATCAATTGTGGTACAGTTGTAGGTGTGCTTTTCGCGGTTTTCGTAGGCGATCTTGTAGATGCCAGAGCGAACCTCCTCAAGCTTTTCAAGAACAGTGTCCTTGAATCCTTCGAGCATATCGTCAAGAGCGATGAAGCTCTTTTCGCCGTTATGTCTTGTGACTGCAACACACTGCTTGTTTTCGATATCGCGGGGGCCGATCTCAATACGGACAGGAATACCCTTCATTTCGTATTCGGCAAACTTCCAGCCGGGGCTGTTGTCGGAATCGTCAAGCTTGACGCGCACGCCGCACGCCTTGAGCTTTTCATAAAGCTCGTTTGCCTTTTCAAGCACGCCCTCCTTATGCTGAGCCACAGGAACGATGACGACCTGAATGGGCGCTACCGCAGGAGGAAGAACAAGACCGTTATCATCGCCGTGGGTCATAATGATAGCGCCGATAAGACGGGTGGTTGTGCCCCACGATGTCTGATGCGGATATTCGTCCTTGTTGTCCTTCGACTTGAAGGTGATATCGAAGGCTTTTGCAAAGCCGTCGCCGAAATAGTGAGAAGTACCTGCCTGGAGAGCCTTTCCGTCGTGCATAAGCGCTTCGATGGCATATGTATCCTCTGCTCCCGCAAACTTGTCGGAGGGAGTTTTCGGACCCTTTACGACAGGCATTGCAAGATCGTGCTCACAGACATCGGCATAGATATTGAGCATACGAAGTGTCTCTTCGACCGCCTCTTCTGCTGTGGCGTGCATGGTGTGTCCCTCCTGCCAGAGGAACTCTCTTGTACGCAGGAAAGGACGGGTAGTCTTTTCCCAGCGGACAACACTGCACCACTGGTTATAAAGCTTTGGCAGATCGCGGTAGGAGTTGATTATTTTTGCATAATGCTCGCAGAAAAGGGTCTCAGAGGTGGGACGGACGCAAAGGCGCTCGGTGAGCTTTTCGCTGCCGCCGTGAGTAACCCACGCAACCTCGGGAGCAAACCCCTCAACATGATCCTTTTCTTTATTGAGAAGTCCCTCGGGGATGAACATGGGCATATAAACATTCTCATGTCCCGTTTCCTTGAACTTTGTGTCCATGATCTTCTGGATATTTTCCCAGATGGCATAGCCGTAGGGACGGATTATCATGCAGCCCTTGACGCTCGAATAGTCGGCAAGGTCAGCGTTTTTTACGATATCGGTATACCACTGCGCGAAATCTGTGTCGCGGGAGGTAATTTTTTCGACAAGCTTCTTGTCGCCGTTGTTGTTTGCCATTTCTGTATTTCCTTCCTATTGTTATGTCTTTTTATTCGTTCTCTGCATCTTTCAGTGCCTGAGCAAGCTGATCGGGGCAGGAGGTCGATTTGAAGCCGCATCTGATTCCCGAAAGGCGTCTGATGACTTCCTCCACCGTCATTCCCTCCACAAGCTTTGAGATGCCTGCGGTGTTTCCGGCGCAGCCGCCGACAAACTGAACGCTTTTCACCACGCCGTCCTGAACATCGATATTGATGGCGCGTGAGCAGGTGCCGCAGGTCTTGTATTCGATAACGGGCATTTGTTTCACCTCATTTATATATTACTCCATGATATATGTTACAGAATATTATATCACACTTTTTTTCAAAAGACAACACGAAAAATGATTTTTTTGAGCTTTTTTAAGAAATTATGTGCACAAAACCCGCCTGTCATCCCTCTTTTACTCGACACACTTGCCAATTTATTAACAATCTGTATCATTTATCGCAAATAAAGCAAAATACCAAAAAAAGTCTTGCAAATCGGAAAAATATGGGGTATAATTAAAATGGCTTAGGATTGTGGAGTGCGTTAAGTTTTTGACACACTTCCACCCTTTAACAAGTAAATTTTATCCATAAAAGGAGGCAAAATAATGACTAACAACAAGCACGTTCTCTCCTGGATCGAAGAAATGGCAGCCATGACCTGCCCCGACAAGATCATCTGGATCGACGGCAGCGAAGAGCAGACAAACGCTCTTCGTGAAGAGGCTGTTTCCACAGGCGAGATCATCAGACTCAATCAGGAAAAGCTCCCCGGCTGCTATCTCCACAGAACAGCCATCAACGACGTTGCCCGCGTTGAAAACAAGACCTTCATCTGCACAAAGAAGAAGGAAGATGTCGGTGCAACAAACAACTGGATGGAATCGGGCGAATGCTATGAAAAGCTTTCCAAGCTCTATCGCGGCTCGATGAAGGGCAGAACAATGTATGTTATCCCCTACTCGATGGGTGTTGTCGGTTCTTCCTTCTCCAAGATCGGTATTGAGCTTACAGACTCCATCTATGTCGTTCTCAACATGCTCATCATGACACGTGCCGGCAAGGAAGTCATCGACAATCTCGGCGATTCTGCAGACTTCATCAAGGGTCTCCATGCAAGAGCTGACATCGATGAGGACAACCGTTACATCTGCCACTTCCCCGAAGACAACACCATCTGGTCGATCAACTCGGGCTACGGCGGAAACGTTCTTCTCGGTAAGAAGTGCTTCGCTCTCCGTATCGCTTCCTACCTCGGAAGAAAAGAAGGCTGGATGGCAGAGCATATGCTCATCCTCGGCGTTGAATTCCCCGACGGACAGATCAAATATATCGCCGCTGCATTCCCCTCTGCCTGCGGTAAGACAAACCTCGCAATGCTCATTCCTCCGGAACTTTACCGCGAAAAGGGCTACAAGGTTTGGTGCGTAGGCGATGACATCGCATGGATCCGTGTAGGCAAGGACGGCAGACTCTGGGCTGTCAACCCCGAAAACGGCTTCTTCGGCGTTGCTCCCGGTACCAGCGACAAGTCCAACCCCAACGCTCTTGCAACCACAAAGAGCAACACCATCTTCACCAACGTTGTCCACAATCTTGACGACAACACTGTTTGGTGGGAAGGCCTCGACAAGAATCCTCCCGCAAACGCCAACAACTGGAAGGGCGAAAAGTGGGATTATACAAAGTACGACAAGGCAGACAAGAGCACCTGCGGCGCTCATCCCAACTCCCGCTTCACAGCTCCCGCAATTCAGTGCCCCTGCATCTCCTCCGAGTTCAACAGCCTCGAGGGTGTTCCGCTTGATGCAATCGTATTCGGCGGCAGACGCGCAAAGACCGCTCCCCTTGTTTATCAGTCAAGAGACTGGCAGCACGGTACCTTCGTCGGCTCCATCATGGCTTCCGAAACCACAGCAGCTGCGGCAGGTGCTGTCGGCGTAGTAAGACGCGACCCCATGGCTATGCTTCCCTTCTGCGGATATGACATGGGCGAATACTTCGCTCACTGGCTCAATATGGGCAAGAACATCCCCAATCCTCCGCAGATCTTCCACGTCAACTGGTTCCGTACCGATGACGAGGGTCACTTCATCTGGCCCGGCTTTGGCGACAACATGAGAGTTCTGATCTGGATCCTCGACCGTTGCGCAGGCAAGGTTGACGCCGTTGAAACGCCCATCGGCT
>JAZSFD010000041.1:0-40969 GCA_045532035.1 Eubacteriales bacterium
AAGATTTGTCAAGGGCGACCTCTGGTCGTTTATTCTAACCCTTGACTAATCGAAGTCGAGCATTTACAACTTTTTCTTCGAAAATCAGAGTATTTCTTTGAAACCATTATACTTTTCTTTCATTTTAACTTTACAGAGCCTCAGTGTGACATCCGAAATTATGCCCTTTCAGGCAGGATTGCGGATGCCACAAGATTTGAATTTGTTTTATTCTTCGGACGGAACAAGTACAAAGACCTGGTTTTTGTCTCCAAGGTTTTCGAGTATGTCCTGAGCAGCGTTTTTGGTTGCAAGCCCGCTTGCGCCCTTAAGAGATCCGAGCATTTTTCCCTCGGTCTGGATATAAATGTTGGAATCAAAAGTCTCTGTCGAAGCAGGCACTATGGTAAGAAGGCTTCCGGCACAACGGTCAATGATGGTGTGCTCGCAGGAAAGATTCTTGTTTGTACCGTCAACGATACCAAACGAATAAAGGGATGCACCCGAGGTTCTTGACGAAACGATCGAGCCCCAGCCGTAACCGCCCATGCGAAGCAGATTGTGGCGGGATTTATAGTTGTTCATCAGGCAGTTTCCGCCATCCTTCTTGATCCAGCATTCGATACCCCAGTGAACATATTCCATAAGGTTTTCGGAATATTCGATGTTCATCATCGATGCATTGTTACCCTGATGTGTGACGGCAGTATCATATATCTGATACATCCAGTTGTTTTTGACATAATATCTGCTGCAGCTTCCGAAAATCTCGACAGCGTTGCCGTACTGTGTGGTGGTCTCGCCGTAGTTTCCGAGAAGCGAGCCTCCAAGCCATGAGAAGATGCAGTTTGTGACGGTGATGTCGGTCGAGCTCTGAAGACCGATGCCGTGGGCGCCGCAATTCCTGATACTGAGATTGTCAAAAATGTTGTTTCTTCCGTTACCGCCGAAGACTCTTGTCTTTGTTCCCATCTCGATGGAGGAGAAGCGGTCACCCGGATTTCCCTCGGTACTCATGAAATAGAGGGTGTCGGCGTTCGAGAAGAACTGAAGATCTCCGTTAAGACTCTTATAGCTGCTGATGTTCTTCACCCTGTTTTTTCCGTAAAGAGCATCATAGTTGCCATAATCGTGAAGCCCGTGGTCAAGGGCGATTATTCCGACATTTACGATAGTTTCCTTAAGCTTGTAAACATTCGCCTTGTCGGTCTCCTCCCAAAGCTCGGGGTCGGCATAGTTTTTGAGCGAGCCCGAAAGAACAGGCTTCTCGCCTTCGCCGTAGGCGCCATAGACTACACCCTGAGTCACTGTGATGCTTCCGGGGTAGAGCCCGCCGCGCTCGAAGAGAACGGCATCACCCTTTGCAAGAGTAATGTTTGCGTTAAGAGCAGCAATCGTTTTGATAGCGGTCGCGGGAGTCTTGCCGTCGTTTGAATCGTTTCCGTTCTTTTCCGAAATGTAGTATTTCTGACCGGTCATTTTGTCGGCATAGTATTCTTCGGTGTTGCCTGTCGAGAGAACATCTTTTTTCATCTGCTCGGCAATGGTATCAACACCTCGGCGAATGGCATCTCCCGAAAGATTTTTTGACTGCTCGTGGAGAGCAGGGATGTATTCGGCAGCCCCCGTACCTGTGAGAACATATTCGGCTTCTGCCGCCTTTGCGGTCCAGACTCCGTCGGCACTTGATGCGGAGGAGGCAAGGATCTGTCCCTTTGCCCAATGGGAATCGATATCGGAAAATTTAGATGCGACAGAGGTGTTTTCATCATAAACTCTGCCGATGAGACGATTGATGACTGTTACTGTCTCGGCACGGGTGATGTTGCCCTCAAGTCTGAAGGTCTTGTCCTCGTAACCGGTAATAATTCCCTTTGATACGCCATAGATAACTGCGTCAAAAAACCTATCCTTTTTGTCGATGTCACCGAGCGAAACAAGCTTAAGACTCGATGTGCCATCATCGGCAAGGGCATAGATTATCTCCACAAGCTCGTGACGCTTTATGGAGGTCTGTGCCTCAAAATTTCCGCTCCAGATACCGAGCGCCCCGGCATTTTCAAGGGTGGTCACAGCGTTGTAATACCAGTTGTCGGGCGTGACATCCGAAAAAGAGGTTCCGCCCATCGGGATTCCCTGAGGATTTATAAGAGAGGCGATTATCTTGCAGGCCTCGGCTCTTGTCACACTGTTCTGCGGAAGAAATGTTCCGTCGGGATAACCGTTGATATATGCCGAGGTAACATTTGAGAAATCATATGTATAATTGAAAACGGGCACAAAAGCAATGTTCTTTCCGGCAAGAACCGTATAATATTCGCCGGGAGCCACGGTCTTTCCGTCGTGGGTACATCTCCATGCCAAAAATTCTGCCTTTTCAGGAGCTGTTCCCTCAAATTCAGCCACCTTCACCTTTTTCATATCGGCGGTGGTGACCGTCTTGATGGGTGCCGCCCCGTTTTCGGCATCGGCGGCAGAATTGTAATAGCTGACAGTTCTTTCCGAAAAAGGATTTTGGTTTGCGGGATCCCAGCTCTGCACCGTGACAGACGAGATATGGAGAATATCGTTCTTGCCCATGTCGCGTTCAAAAGGATAAAGCTTGAGCTGATGAAGGAAGAATCTTCCGCGGGCGTTGAAGCTCTGCTGTGCTGCGGCATAGCCTGCATCCGTGATAAGCGGAATGGTAACTGTCGCCCATTTGTTTGCCACCATGCCGTCGGTCGAATAAACTCTTGCACTCTGACCGACGTTTTCAGCCTTTGTGAGAGCATTTTCGGGAACGACCTTTTCCTGAAGCCAGCTCATGCGGTTGCCGACAAGCGCGGGAGACTCATCGGAGGATTCATAATAATATCTGACAACAATATAATTTGCTGTTTCGACAGGAATACATTCGCCGTCCTTGTCGGTTATGCGGGACAACTTGTAAAGATTGAATTCGGTGCCTGCGCTGTCACCCGAACGGATGATGGAGCGGACCCGCTCACCCTTGAAGGTCTTGGTCGATGCGCTGTATGCCTTCACATCCGACGAAGGGTTGAGCTCCGAAAACTCAAAGATCTGCTGACCGAAAGCGTTGAGATTTGCCGCCACAGCCACGGGAATGCTTACAATTACGGCGAAGCAATGAGATAATTCTTTTCATATTCGCACCCTCTCTTTAAGGTTGTATGGTTAATCTATTTTATCATATATAACACTATATTTCAAGAGTGATTCTTGTGCTTTTTGCATCAAAACAACAAAAAAAGAATGGCGCATTTGCGTCATTCTTCTATTGTGTCGTATATCGGTTATCTGTTTTTCGAATCAAAAACCTCCGAGCTTGCTTTTCTTATCTCGAAGCTTCCGGGCGAGCATCCCTCAATGCGCTTGAAGGTGCGAATAAAGTTTGCATAATCGTTAAAGCCCGAAAGCACGCAGGTCTCCTTGACCGAATGACCGAGATAAAGAAGCTTTTTTGCTTCGGCGATCTTGCGCAAGATTATGTAATTGTTAAGGGTAATGCCGGTCTCTGCCTTGAAAACCTTGTTGAGATAGTCCTCGTTGACATAAAGACTTGAGGCAATGCCGAGAACGCTTATTTTTCTGAAATTCTTCTCGATATATCCCAGCGCCTTGTCCGACCAGCTTTCGGGGACAGCACTTTTGTCCTCGCAGGGATTGTTGCTAAACTCCGATCTTGCGAAAGCGAGGATCTCAAAAAGCTTTGAATAGAGCATCAGCTCGTTTCCCACCTCGTCAAGTCGGTCATATTCACGGATATGCATCATGAATTTTTCATGCCTTGACTGAGAAAGGCGCACCTTTCGGGGATATTTTGTGCCCACCTCATCCAGCCATGACAGACAGGAATTCATCTGAGGCATCGAATTTACCGACGAAATGATCTCATCATCGATATGAATGACACATCTTTCATAGGGAAGATTCTTTTCGGCGACGACCTTGTGTATATGGGTCTTGGGAATGACAAAAAGGTCCCGTGGACCGCACTCATAAAACTCGTTTTCGATAAGAAAGCTCTTTCCGCCGTTGATATTGTAATAAATCTCGTAATGATAGTGGAGATGAGGCACGGTGATGAACTGATTGATGTCGATGCTGTGCTGAACCGACACCGCCAGCTGATTATCGCGGAATATCTCCTTTTTTTCGTTTATCATTTGTTTCCTCTCAAATGCATTTCACCCTACGATTATAGCAAGACAACCCCTTTTCGTCAAGCACTTTTTTGTCAAATATCGCTTTTAGACATCCAAAAATGACAATTTTCCAAGCAAAAACTGTCTTTTGCCGACTCTGCGGCATCTGATGACAACCGAAAACATTTCCCGACAGAAAAAGACTTCCATAAAGCATATGTCAAAATAGATAAATAAAAAATATATTTTGTCTGTTTTGACAGTTGAAATTTTGCTTCGGTAATGTTATAATGCCCGAAACGGAACAAGTTTTTTCCGTTCGAACTCAACAGTAAAAGGAGTGATCCTTAATGTTGCCTGTATACTACCTGACAAATGAGCAGATAAAGCTTTTCGAAGATTTTGGCGTGAAGGAAAAAAACATTCTCGCCGCCATCCGCTTTGATCTTGACACCGACGGGAATTTCGGTGAAACCCTGCTTGTGATCGACAAAGAGCGAAAACGCCTTTGCAGATATGATTCAAACAAGAAAAAATATGACGAATTTGAGCTTGCCTTGCTCGTAAATCCGTACATAGATAATTACTGTACCTCGAATGCCCTGCTTGCATACGCGGTTAAATCGCCTATCCTTTTTTCGGAGAACACCTCCGAAAAAGAGTTTGAAAGGATATGCGAAAACGCCGCAAAAGAGGGTGAAACGGAAATTATCGGCTTTTGTACGAATGCGTGTAAGGGCAGGCTCTTTGCTTTTGTGCACATCTGGGAAAGACTGAATGTGGGCGAGATCGTCACCGATGACGACCCGATATTCGAGCAATTCCACGCAAAATGCCCCAAGTGCGGCACGGTCTATGAAGACCAGACCCGCAGAATCTGCACAAACTGCGTCAACAGAAAAGGCCTTCTCATACGCCTTCTTGCCTATTTCAAGCCCTTCAAGCTTCAGCTTCTGACCCTTGTCATATGCCTGTGTATGACCTCTCTCATATCTCTTATGTCTCCGATACTCACGGGACAGCTGATGTATGACCAGGTGGTCTCGGTATCAGATCCAAATGTTTTTTCCGAGCATGAGGAACTGATCCTTGACAGTGAGGGCTTCTTCGGCAAAGCAAAAGACTTTTTGACAGCACTTGTCGATAAGCGGTATTATTATTACTCCGAATCGCCCGACGGCAAATTTGTGCTGTCCGAAAACTCCGACGGCACCGCAAGCTATGTTTATGCCGACGGGACGACACCTGCAGATGAAAAAAGATTCGACCTTGTCATAACAAAGAATCGCAAGGAAGCCGAAAACACCATTCAGGTGACAGGCAGACTTCATGACGAGGCAAATGTTTACGGCGTCGTTCTTGTCATCGTGCTGCTTGCCATTCTGTCGCTTTGTGTCAGCATCATCTCCAATCGCGCCAACGCACGAATGTCGACCCGCGTGACAAAAAATATGAAAACCGACATTTTCGAAGCTATGTCTGACCTCTCGATAGCCTATTTCAACAAGCATCCGACAGGCCGCCTTGTGACGCGAGTGAACTATGATGCCGTCAAGATAAAGAATTTCTATACCGGCGGTATTCCCTATCTCATCGTAAACATTCTGAACTTCATCGGACTTACCATCTTCCTTTTTTCGATAAATGTGCGTCTGACGCTTATCGTTTTCATTCCGATACCGCTCATAATCTGCCTTTTCAGATTCATGCTTCCGAAACTGTGGAGCTCCTATTCCCGCCAGTGGAGACGGTCATCATCTCTGAACGCCATGCTCGGCGATGTGCTTGGTGGAGCACGCGTCGTTAAAGCTTTTGCCAAAGAGGCAGACGAAACAAACCGCTTCTCGCACTACAACGAAAGACTCTGCAAGGCAAACCTTCGGACAAACCTTATTACCGTTCTTCTCTTCCCTGTTGTGGGACTTCTCATCGGTATCACATCTCAGGCAATCTGGGGCTTTGGCGGTATAACCGTCATGGGCGGAAAGATGACTTACGGTCAGCTTGCCACCTATATCGGCTATCTCGGAATGATCTTCGGCCCCCTTGACTTTTTCTCGACCTTTACCAATCTCATCACCGATACCATCAACTCAGCGCAGAGAATGTTTGAGGTGCTTGACACAGTGCCCGACATCACCGAAGCAAAAAATCCCCACAAACCCGATACTATTGAGGGCAACATTTCGTTTGACAGAGTTTGCTTCCACTACACTCCCAACCGTCCGATTCTCAACAACATCACCTTTGATATCAAAAAAGGCGATCATGTGGGTCTTGTGGGACATACCGGTTCGGGAAAATCGACTGTTGCAAACCTAATCACCCGAATGTATGATGTAATTTCCGGTTCCGTTTCGATAGATGGCGTGAATGTAAAGGACATAAGCATTGATGTTCTGCGGAAGAATATCTCAATTGTTTCGCAGGAGGTATTCATCTTCGGCGGCACCATTGCCGATAACATCAGTAACGCAAAGGCCGAAGCCACCATGGAGGAGATCATCGCCGCCGCCACCGCCGCAAATGCCCACGATTTCATCATGAGACTTCCCGAGGGATATGAAACAATGGTCGGCATCGGTTCCCGTTCGCTTTCGGGCGGTGAAAGACAAAGAATTTCCATAGCTCGCGCGCTTCTGATGTCACCGTCGATTCTGATTCTCGATGAGGCAACCGCTGCCATGGACAACGAAACCGAAAAGCAGATATCCTCCGCTATAGACAAGCTTATCGAGGGCAGAACCACCATATCGATCGCCCACAGGCTTTCGACTCTTAAAAACTGCAATTATATCATGGCAATAGAACACGGCGAGCTGGTCGAAATGGGCACCGCCGAAGAGCTGCTTGAACGAAAAGGCGTTTACTACAACCTCTATACCCTGCAGAACGAACAGATGAACAGGGTAATGCAGGGACTCTGATCCCCCGACAGAAAGGAGAGAAATTCAATGCCGACAGCCACAGAAACAAAAAAGCCCGACACAAAGGGCGCAATAACCGAGGATTATACCGACGAAGAAATAGAGGCGATGTTCAACAAGCGCGAAAGCGTTCCGCTGACCCGTGACAACGCCCGATTCTTCATGTCTCCGGGAGGACTTGTGTCACTTGAACTGAAAAACGAAAAGGGCGAAACCGAAACCTTTGAGCGTGTTGTTATTATCCGCTCGTTCCCCGTATCAAATCCCGACGAATACATATCCATCCGCGAGCCCAACACAAAACGCCGCGGAAACGGCGCCGAGATCGGAATGATAAAAAACATCCGCGATTTTGACAAAGACACTATTGAGCTTCTGAACACCGAGCTTGACAGAAGATACTTCACTCCCGAGATCACAAAGATTTTCTCACTCAAGGAAAAGTTCGGCTATTCCTACTGTGAAGCCATGACAAGCGCGGGAAAGACCACCTTCGTCCTCAATAATCCTTACTCAAATTTCCGCAAGCTTAAAAACGGAAGCGTTCTCATCACCGACATGGACGGAAACTGCTTCATCATTCCCTCCCCCGATTCGCTTGACAAGGCAAGCTTAAAAAAGATCGAGATCTATCTCTGACAACAAAAAGACCTTACCGAAAGGCATGGTGACGGTATGAAACTTTTATATGAGCTGCCTCAAAGAGAAAAAGCTCTCTTTGAAAAGGCGCGCTCACAAGACGAAAAGCTTATGTACTGTCTGCCCTTCAACATCGAGGGGGACAGCTTCATAAATGACGGATATATGGTCTTCACCGACAAATATATCTACAAGATCCACGGCGAAGAGCTGGAGCGCAAGTTTGATCTTTCAAAATGCTCCGATTTTTCCACCGAAATACTTTACGGCTCCTGCGGCTTTTATGCCAAGGTCGACGGGGACACTACCCTTCTCTGCCGTTTTGTGACGGCTCGGCATATGCCGAGATACACCGTCATGGTAAAAGCGTGTGAGCTCCTTGCCGAGCGTGCGTCGGATGAGCCGGTGACCAACAGCGAGCCCGAAAAATTCTGTCCTAAGTGTAACAGACCCTTTATTTCAAACACCCATTTTTGTCCTTTCTGTCAGGACAAAAAGGTGGTCTACAAAAAGCTGTGGGCGATGACAAAGGGCTTAAGACTCATGATGCTCGTGCCTCTTTTCACCGTCATGATCTCGGTTGCTTTCAGATTCATTCTCCCTGCCATACAGAAAATTGCCATTAACGAATTCATACAGAATCCGTCGATCGACATCGGAAACAGCGAAACTTTAGTACATTTTATCACTATTATTCTGTGTATCGTCACCCTCGACATCTTCCACCGAGCCACCATAGTCGTCCGAAACAGGATAGCAGCGATATCGAGTAACAAATTCACCCAGATGCTGAGGACGATACTTTTCGAAAAGATCCAGACCCTTTCGATGTCGTCAATCCAGAAAAAATCCACCGGCGACCTCATGGGAAGAATAAACAACGATGTAAATATCGTGCAAAACTTCATGACAAATCTTCTGCCCACCTATTTTGCACAGCTCTTTTCGTTCATCCTCGCGCTGGTGCTCCTTTTGATGATGGATCCGTTCATGAGCCTTTTTGTGCTCGTGCCCGTACCGATAGCCGTGACGGCAATCACCCTTTTCCGCAAGGTCATGAGACGCCGCAATGTGCGCGCCTGGATCCTCGGCCAGCGTACAAACCGCAAACTTCAGGACATTCTTGACGGTATGCGAGTTGTCAAGTCCTACGGCAACGAAAAGGCAGCGGTGGGTGAGTTTAACGAGTGCACCGAAAATCAGGCGGTACAGGACGAATCGAACGCGAAATTCTATGACACCTTCTTCCCCATTGTCGGCTGGGTCATCGGATTTGGTAACTATCTTATCATCCTCTACGGAAACATTCTTCTTTTCGGCGGCACCATGCAGGTGGGTACCCTCAATCAGTTCACAAGCTATTCGGGCATCATCTATGAACCGCTGATGCAGATCACCAACATTCCCAACAACATCTCGCTTTTCACCACCTCCTTAAGCAAAATATTCGAAATTCTCGAGGAAGAACCGGAAGTTTCCGATATCGGTCTTCCCATCGATATCCGCATCGAAGGTGATGTCAGTATCAAAAATGTGACCTTCGGTTACGACTCCTACAACCCCGTTCTTGAAAACATCAATATCGAGATAAATCAGGGCGAAATGATCGGCATCGTCGGTCATTCGGGTTGCGGAAAAACAACTCTCATCAACCTCATCATGCGACTTTATGATGTAAGCTCGGGAGAAATTCTCATCGACGGCGTAAACATCAAGGATATTTCCCAGAACGCTTTGCGTTCGCAGATGGGTGTCGTTCTCCAGGAGACCCACCTTTTCTCGGGCTCGGTAAGGGACAACATCCGTTATGCCAATCCCCATGCCACAAATGAGGAGATCATAAACGCCGCAAAGCTTGCAAACGCCCACGAATTCATTCTGAATCTTCCCGAGGGCTACAACACCATGGTCGGCGAAAAAGGCTTTTCGTTGTCGGGCGGAGAGCGTCAGAGAATCGCCATTGCGCGAGCTCTTATCCACGATCCGCGCATCCTCATCCTTGATGAAGCGACCGCCGCTCTTGACACCGAGACCGAAAAGCTCATCCAGGACGCCATCAACAAGGTAGTCAAAAACCGAACGACCTTCGCCATCGCCCACAGACTTTCGACCCTGCGCAACGCCGACAAGCTTGTGGTGCTCGATCACGGAAGACTCGCGAAATTCGGCACCCACCGAGAGCTTATCGACAAGAAGGGTATCTATTATCACCTTGTCACCGCTCAGCAGGAGGCACTGCTGAAACAGCAATAAAGAAATGGAACCATTATGAGTCATACAATAAAGGACAGTAAAATGTCGCAGTGAATTTCACTGCGACATTTTGTCATTGTAAAAACAATCTATTTCCCATTTTAAAGGGTTTGTGTCTATGTATTCCCATTTTTTTGATAATCTTTCCCGCTACGAATAATGTGGTCATGAAATGATTTCTGAAACAATCTCTTATAAAACGGTTTAAGCACACCGTTTTTAATACCACGGATATATTCGTTTGTAGCCATTGTTTTAAACCACCGTATCACATCGTGTAGGGAACGACCTGCGTGTCGTTCCGTTATTACGACAATAATGTGAATGTGGTTAGGCATAATTACATATTTATCTATTTTTATGTTATCAAATTTATTTTCTGTTTCTTTCAACCATTTATGGATAATTGTATTTTGCAAAGACGGAACGACACGCAGGTCGTTCCCTACATTTTCAATTTCAAACAAGCGTTTTCTGTTTTGCGTACATATTGTAACAAAATACGCCCCGGGCATTGAATAATCATATCCTTTTAATCTTGTTGGTTTTCGTTCCGGTAAATCCATTATTTCACCTTGCTGTTTATTTATGGGAAAATCCGATAAAATGTTGGTTTAATTTTGCTCAGCCTATTAAAATTGCTGCCCTTATGAATACGCCTCATAAGGGCTCTCTTTCTTTATTCTTTTGATCTTACAGTTCAAAATCCATATTATCGGTGAAAACCACGACCTTTGTGCCGAGAATCTCCTCGGTCACGCGGATAGCGTTTTCGGGATCATTGCGTACATCCTCACCGTTATGTATATATCCGAGCATCTTGGGGCAGACGCCCGCTTCCTTGAGCGTGTTTGCCGTCTTTTCACTCGAATGGTGACCTGTTTCGATGAGAAGAAGGTCAATTTCGTTCTCCTTGAGAATGTCGGCAAAATCCGAAACCTTTCCGTAATCCCCCGTGAAGAAGACCTTTTTGCCCTCGCTCTCGATGAGATAGCCGAAGGATCTCCAGTCCTCGCCGTCACCGTGAGGCAGATGAGTGTTGTGGAAAGCGGTGACACGCAGTCCGTCCTCGTCAAAAACAAGTCCGTCAAAAACCTGATGGGGTTCGATCTCAAAGTTGCAGACAAAATTTCCCTCGGTGTTCTTGAGTATCTTCATGATACCCTCGTATGTTTCAAGATTCGGGATGTGCACATCAATATGGGGACAAGGCTCGCTGTATTTGTGCCAGTCAAGCTTTCTTATATACCAGAGAAGATTTGCAAGACCGCCCACATGATCCATGTGGGTATGGGAGATGACAACTCTTCTTGTTTTTGCAACATCAATGCCGTTGATATAAGCATTGTAGGCACAGCTTTCACCCGCATCAAAAAAATACTGAAGACCGTTGTGCTCGATCGAAAAAGAAAGATGGCGCCAGCCGCGCAAAGGCTCGGTTCCCGCGCAGGTGCCGTACATATGGAATTTCATATATATACTCCTTGTGCTTTTTTGTTCATTTACAATTATACGCAAAAAAAGCCTTGAAAAAAGGGGTTTTTGAGTATATAATGTAAATAAAAAAACATGGAGGTATTGTTATGGCAAACGATATCATCAAAGGACTCGGTTTTCATCATATCGCCCTCAAGGCAAACGATTTTGAAAAATCAAAAGAATTTTATAAAGCTCTCGGTCTTAAAGAGATCGTAGGCTGGGGAGAAGGAGAAAAAAGCGTTCTGATGTTTGATCTCGGCGACGGCGGAAGACTTGAACTTTTTGCAGGCGGCTCGGATGAATATCAGGCTGAGGGAAAATATATGCATTTCGCCATGTGTTGCGACGATGTCGACGCGGCATATGAAACAGCCCTCAAAGCAGGCGCACTCCCGCACAAGGAACCAAAAACAGTTCCTCTCGATTCTTACCCTGAAAAAATTTCCATCCGCATCGCCTTCGTCCTCGGACCTTCGGGCGAACAGCTTGAATTTTTCAAACAAGTCTGAAACGAGAAAGAAAAATGCTTAATATAGGAATGTGTGACAGTCCCTATTATGCTCCCGGCACCACTGATGCCGATTATGCAAAAATGGCATCCCATGGCTTCAATTGCGCTGATTTCGGAGGTATAGCCAACCCCGAACACCCCTATTACTCAATGAACGATGAGGAGCTGAAAAAAGCACTTCTTCCCATCAAAGAAAAAGCACACAAAGCAGGCATCACCTTCTCGCAAGTTCACGGCACATGGCCTGCGGGAGATGATTGGAGAGACAGCAACCGTAACCTTGAATGGATGAAGCGCTGCGTCAAAGCCACCGATATTCTTGGGGACGGCAGAAACCTTGTGGTGCATCCCCAGATGCCCTATGCCTGGGGCGAAGAGCTTGACGCCGACTATGCCTGGGAGATCAACAGAAAATTCTTCACCGATATCTGTGAATACGCAAAAGGCTATAATGTAAATATCTGCATCGAAAATATGCCCACAAAAAGACATCGTCTTGCCCGAATTCCCGCCATCGTTGAGCTTGTGAAGGAGGTCGGCTATGACAACTTCTTCATCTGCCTTGACACTGGACATTGCTGTGTTTCGGGCGATGATTGCGGTGATATGGTAAGAGCTTGCGGAAGCTTGCTCAAAGTACTCCACATCCACGACAACAACGGTGAGCGCGACCAGCATCTTCCTCCCTATTACGGCAAGATCGACTGGAAAGGCTTCAGACAGGGACTTTCCGACATTGGTTTTGACGGCTGCATCTCCTGCGAAACAAGCATCAGCAGAAAAATACCTGAGACAATCAGAAACAACCTTCTGCTTGTATATGCTCAGCTTATGAGAAATTGCGATTATACTGTTTAACAAACAACAAAAAAGCTGCGACCCCATCGGTCACAGCTTTTTTATTGTATGAAAATTATTCGGCATCAACAATAAGCCATTTTCCGTCGATCTTACTCAGAACATAAACTGTAACGCCTTCCTCAACCTTGACATCGGCATCAACAGCGACTACTATCTCATCAAACACGGTTTCCATAACCGCAGGCATTTTCGAAAGAACAAGTGCATTTGCTTCTTCTTCGCTCATAGTAACGATACTTTCAAGCTCTTCGTCTGTGAACTGTCCGAGCACAAGCTCCAAGATCTTTGTTTCGTCATAAACTCCCATATACTCATCAACAGAAATCGAATCAGACTGAGGCATTGCCATTTCAACCACAGCTCTTGCGGTGTCGCCGTCAACAGAAACTTCAACGATCTCATAAGACATTTTTGATGTGAGAACATTCCTCATATCTGCAAAAAAGCCTTCAAAAGCCGTTTCCATTTCGGCGCTTGCCATTTCAGAAGAGAGCTGGCCGCGAAGAGCCTCAAGGCTGAGCACATCGCCGAATTCTTCAAACATGGTGTAAACCTGCGCGTTTTCGTCGACATGAGTAAGCATTTTTTCAACATCAAGCAACATCAGGGCATCATTGAAGTCCACAACTGTTTTTTCAACCTCTGCGCCATCAACATTCTCTCCGTCAGAAACATTACCCTTGGGAGCGCAAGCCGCAAAGGACGCGAGCATCAGAAGCACAAGGGCAAAGGATAATATTTTTTTCATTTTGTTTTCCTCCGCAATCAAAATATGGGAAACACCGGTTCCTTTTGTATTCTACCACAAGAAGTCATGCTTGTCAATCAAAATCCCATATAATGCAAGCCAATCTCTTGGCCGCCTGCGCCAGTGACGAAAGAGTTGCATATTCGCGCAATGTGTGGATATGGTCTCCCTCAACCCCGATCGAATCGATGCAAGGAATTCCCGCACTTGTCACATCCGCCGCATCCGAACCGCCGAGACTCTTGCGGTAAGTCACCTTTTCAAGACCGTTTTTCTCGAAGATATCATTGATTTTTGAAAAAAGCTCAAGATTTCTGTCGCAAATCTCCATGGCAGGACGGAAGCTCACCCATAGAGTACCGCAACAGAATACGCATCGAAAACGCCAAAGAGCTGCTTGAGGATACAACACTTTCCATAAGCGAGATCGGCTCTATTCTCGGCTTTTCGTCTTCGTCATACTTTTGCGATGCATTCAAAAAATCGACAGGGCTTTCGCCTGCAAAATACCGAAAAAAGTAAGAGTGAACATTTTATTCCCGGTTTTTCGAGTATATTCCACAGCTTTTGTTATCTGCAAGCTATTTTCACAAAGAGTCTTTTCACCCTTGACTATCGGCAATATATCATATATAATTAAATGTGATAAGCTCTTCAAAAGGAGAAAAACAGGGAGGTCGATTAAAAATGGCGTTTGAACCAACATTGCGTTTTGCAGTAATGAGTGATTGTCATTATTCTAAAGATAACCCCGAATACAGAGAACGGTTTGCAAATACGATGGAAGCCTTATACAAATATTCCGAATCGGAAAGCTACCCTTTTCTTGACGCTCTCTATGTGGTCGGGGACTTCACCGAACGCGGAACAACCGAGGAAATGCAAATGTTTGCCGATGACTGCAAGGCATATGTCAAGAACGAAACCATGATCGGGATAACCCTTGCCAATCACGAGCTTCACTATATGTCGGACTATAACAAGGCAATTTCCGATTTTAAGGAAATATTCGGTATGGATTGTGACAGACATGAGGTTATAAAAGGCTATCATTTCATATCCCTTTCCACCATTCGCGACAAAGGCCCATGGGACGATTCCTTCAACGATGAGAAAAAGGCTTTCTTGAAAAAAGAACTCTAAAAAGCAAGAAAAGATACCGGCAACAAACCGATATTTGTATTCCGTCACCCGGGAATTCCCGAAACAATACTGGGTGGTGTCGGCGGAAACACCGATGTTTATTCGATCCTGTCCGAATACCCTCAGGTCATCGCTTTTTCCGGTCACAGCCACAATCCCGTGAACGATCCGCGAGAGATAAATCAGAAAAACATCACCACCGTAGGCACAGGCTCAATGTCCTATATTTGTGCCGGGGGATGGTCGGATTTCCACATAGAAAACAGAAGACTCGGCAGAGGATGTGCGCATTTCAGAGTTGTCGAAGCAGATGACAGCGGAAATGTTCGGATTCGAGGCGTCGATGCCACAAGCGGAAACTTTTTTGAAAACGACGCTTTCATATCTGATTGTCACGACAAATCAAAGCACAAATACACCTCAAGAAGAGCTCTTGAAGCAACGCCTCCGTACTTTGGCGCACAAGCTTCTGTGGCAGCACAGCTTTGCGACGGAAAGCTGACAATTTCTTTCCCAAAAGCCTGCTCTTGTCACGAAAGAGTGAAAGAATACGACATCCGATTTTTTGACAAAAACGGTGTAGCTATGGGACAAAAGAATATTTATTCTGATTTTATGTATTATAAGCAAGCAGATACCGTAAGCACGGAACTTGATTGGACATACGATTTTCTGCTCATCATCAAAGTTTATGCCTGCGGTTTCTGGGAAAACATATCGGAATGTATCGTTTTTTCAGGCAATTCGTAAGTTAAAAAACAAAAAAATAAATTTTAAGGAGTTTTTTATGAAGAATTTTTTCGGTTTTTACACCAAAACACCCTTGATGCTCCGAATACTTATCGGACTTGTCATCGGCATCTGTCTTGGAATCTGGGTTCCACAAGCAGGCTTTGTCACCATTTTCGGTGATGTTTTCGTCGGAGCGCTCAAGGCGATCGCTCCCATACTCGTCTTCGTTCTCGTCATATCGTCGCTTTCAAGCGCAGGCGCAGGTATTGGAAAAAGATTCCGTACCGTCATCTTTTTCTATCTGCTCAGCACTTTTCTTGCTGCAGTTGTGGCAGTTATCTTTTCGTATATCTTCAAAGTAACCATCCCGCTTGGTGAAATATCAGACAGAACTGCTCCGGCCGGACTGGGTGAAGTGTTCGGATCGCTTCTTACAAACATGGTAATGAACCCCGTACAAGCTCTCATCAGCGCAAACTATGTGGGAATCCTTTTCTGGGCTGTCATTCTCGGACTTACTATCCGCTCTGTGGCAAAAGATAAGACCAAGGAAGTTCTGAAGGATATCTCTGACGCGGTATCCAAGGCTGTTGCCTGGGTCATTCAGCTTGCTCCTTTCGGAATACTTGGTCTTGTTTACGGTTCTGTCAGCGAATACGGAATCGAGATCTTCACCGACTATGGCAAGCTCCTTGCTGTCCTTGTGGGATGTATGCTTCTTGTTGCCCTCGTCGTCGATCCGCTCATCGTTGCCATCGCTCTTAAGAGAAATCCTTATCCGCTTGTGTTCAGATGCTTCAGAGAATCGGGAATCACCGCATTCTTCACCAGAAGCTCTGCCGCAAATATTCCCGTCAACATGAGCCTTTGCGAAAAGCTCGGACTTGACCGTGAGCATTACAGCGTATCGATTCCGCTCGGTGCCACCATCAACATGGACGGTGCTGCCATCACCATCACCGTCATGTCGCTTGCCGCCGCTTTCTCACAGGGCATCAGCGTCAACATTGTTATTGCGATCCTTCTTAGCTTTGTGGCAACTCTCGGAGCTTGCGGAGCATCAGGTGTTGCAGGCGGCTCGCTTCTTCTCATCCCCATGGCTTGCTCTCTTCTCGGTGTCGGTCAGGATGTGGCAATGCAGGTGGTTGCAGTGGGCTTTATCATCGGCGTTGTTCAGGACTCTCTTGAGACCGCCATCAACTCCTCGGGTGATGTCATCTTCTGTGCCACCGCCGAATACCGCGAATGGCAGAAGCAGGGAAAGGATCTCCCCTTCTGATTCGCACATCAACATATCAACATAAAAAAACAATGCCGAATTTCTCCGGCATTGTTTTTTGTCTTTTTGATTACACAATATCCAATATATCCTTCAACTGCTTTGAATCTTCGGCAAAAATTTCTTTTCCGATCTTCAGAATATATTCTCTGAGCGTTTCGGCTTCTTCGGTTTCTTTCAAAGCCACCCGGCATTTTAATGCCGTTAAAAGCTGCTCAAATCTTCCGAAATGCACTTCTCCGTAAAACTCATTATATCCGTCGATATTTTTAAGGCAAAGCTCCAGTGATTCCCGATAATTTCTCATATGGTACAGTATCTTTGATTTTCTCGACTTCGCATGAAGGGTGTCGGGATCGACCTCCCCAAACAACGGGCAAAGAATGTCGTATGCATCATCAATCAAAGTCATGGCTTTCTCATACTCTTTAAGCGCAATGCAGGCATCAGCCAACTGCATATACGCTCCCGCAAGCTTTGGATATGACGGATCGCCGGGAACCATCCACTTTCTGTTGATCTCCACTGATATTTCAGCGTATTTTTTCGCATCGGCAAGCCGTTCTTCGCTGTATGAGTTTTCACATATCAAAAGATTCACTCTTGACAGATTTCCCAACATATGACCGTACACTGCGTTTTCATATATCGTGGTAAGCTCGATATCGCTCAAAACAGCATAACTGCGTTCAAGCCACTTTTGGGCATTTTCAAGAGCATTCTCCAGTTGCAGATTGAAAAGATATGCCCATCCCACCTTAAATGCGGCACGACCAGTATCGAAGCTGTTTTCTCCGCTCTTGTTTTTGTGATATTCAAACAACCTTACGGCAAGATCAACCGCCGCCTTTGGTCTGACTGAAAAGCTGAACAGCGATTCGGTCGACTTATACAGCTCAAAGGTATTTTCGTTGATCTCTCCGAAAGCGCTGATAAGCTCTGCCGAGATTGCGGAATAGATTTCCTTGACAGGCATGGTAAAGTGCCACGAATAATTCTCGTCGATAGCGTCGGTGTATTTTTTCAGAAACTCTTTGCAGTTTTCCTCGGTTGCGGGAAGCTCATGTCTTACCACATCTCTTATTATGGGGTGCAGAGCAACACCGCCGGTGTTGCGAACTATCCAGCTTCGGTTTTCAAGCTCCATCAGCACCTTTGTCGAGGAAAGCTGTGCCCACTGCTTGAAATCCTTTACCGACACTCCGCCAAGCGGCATCAACGAAAGAAGCCTCAGAACCCTTCGTTCCTCGTCACCAAGAGTAAACACCTTGAACATTTTCAAAAGGTTTTCGTAAGCGATCTGTGTCGTGCGGTCGGTTTTGACCGATTCATTCAGCGACAGGATGCCCTCCTTCTGAAGCGCTTCTATCATCTCGCCCGCAGTCTGCCCACTGTTTTCCATATGCTGAGCCAAAAGCTCTATGGTGTATGTATGACGGTTCACAAGCTCTATCAGCCTCACAAGATCGGGGTCATCCGCCTCGACCTCATAGCCCTGATAATTCTGCATAAAAACACTTATAAGATTTTCAACTGAGTCGATGGTGCCCACTTTTACACAGGGATAAAACCGCGAATAATCACATCTCGTCGTTATCAGAAGATGGTACTTTCCATCCAGAAGCTCGGGCAAATCTTCATCGCAATCCACATCGAAATTGTCGATGATAACAAGAGTACGGGAGCTCGAAAGCTTTTTGATCTTGTCAAGCTTTCTCTTGAAAAACGCTGTGTCATCTTCACTTGTGCCGTCCGACAGGACCTGACGGGTCATTTCGGGCTCAATATCAAAGGGGGTTTCGGAAATAACAAGCTCTTTCAGACTTCCTCCGTAGGTGGCATAAATGATGGTGTCATAATCAGCCTTGTTTCTTTTCGCATACTGCTTTGCAATCTGTGTCTTTCCGATACCTCCGATGCCCTGAACAAAAACCGCACGCTCGCCGTTTCTGAATTTGTCGCTTATTTCCTCCAAAACATCTTCGCGGCCGCAAAAAATGTTTTTCGGCATAACCGACGGCGTCGAAATAAGCCTTTCTCCTGCCGCGGCTGACTGCTCATTTGCCAAAGGCTTTCCTATCGCCTTTGACACTGCCTGCGCAAGCTCATAAACCCTTTGCTCCCATGTGGGCACTGTGGCGTCAATATATTCCACTCCGTAAAGGTCGTAGCGCAGATCGCCCTGAGGCTGTGCCATGTCAAGCTTGAAGGGAATGATTGTCTTGTTTGCATCAAATGCCATACCGATCTCCTTGGGGATCTCCCTTGATGCAAGAGCACTTTCACTCTGGATAAAAACCACAACGCGAGCTTCATCAATAGCCTGGGGTATAAGAGCCTTAAAGCGCTTTCCGCCATCGATATCTCTTGTGCATATCCAGCAGGAAAAGCCGTATTTAGAGGTCAGCTCGTTAACTATCTCCTCCGCGGTTTTCTGATCCGCAAAGCTGAAGCTTATAAAAATATCGTGTGAATACTGTTCGTTCATATTTCTTCCTTTTTGTACGCAAAACTTATTCTTTCGTTATTCTGTACCCAAGGGCTATTATCAGCTTCAAGGTCTGAAGCGCGGTGTTACGATCATATTCCTTCTCACTCTCGTCAAGCTCGGAATAAGGGACAAGGCAGGGAGTGGTTTTGTTTTTGTCATCTCTGACCTTTCCGTATGTCCATCCGTCAGAGATTCTGCCCGCCGACCAGTTCTCGTGCACATTTTCGGCAAGCTTTTCGGTAAGCTCGGAAAGCTCCTCGGGCAATATTATTTTTTCGGTATCAACGGGTTTGGGTTTGTACATTTCTTTTCTCCTGAGTAAAAATTCAATTTGTTCCGACCTTGCTGTCCTTGCGCTTTTCTTCTTCGGTAAGAGATGCAAAGTCCACAAGGTCATGGTGCATTTTAGCAAGGTCATTTCGGCTGGCTTTGTCGGTAGAGCCGCTGAAAACATACCCCTCCGCTCTCATATACGCATTCCAGCGGCGGTGCTCAAGTGCTTCAATGATGTGACGTTCTTCTTCGGTCAATTCATCCTCTTTCTTTGCGGCTCCGGCAATACCGCACTTGACACGAGCCTTCATGTGTATCGCCGATGCCATGGAGGAACGGTAATTGTATTCGTAGTTCCAGAATTCTTCTTCCTTGCCCCACTTCAGGTGTCTTTTGAGCGCATCCTCTTCAAGCTCGGAATCGATGATAACATCTTCGGTATAAGATGACTCCATATCTCCGATAAATTCGATATCGTATTCCTGACCTCTGTAATTCTTTATTCCGCAAAGTGCCTTTTTTTGCTCGGGATTGTATACTATCGCCTGAATGACAGGATGTATCTTCATTCGTTCAAAATACATTCTCAAATTCACTGCAGTATTTATATTCACGTCGTCATTACCCAAAGATACCATTACATAAGTGGCGTCGGTGATATTTGCGATCGCCTTTGAAAAAGCAACCGAATCAACATCAATACCGGAATGTATGTTTATCGTATACTGCGCCTCCCCCTCAACGATGATTCCGTTATACTCAGGGGACATCAATTCGGGAGCGTTGACTGTAAATTTGTCCTGCGCCAACGGATTCTTGTCAAAAGCATTGATCCTCAGGCGGTAACCGTCCATCTGACCGAACCAGGAAAGCGCCTTTACCATTTCTGTTCCGTGGCGTCCCATTCCGACAACTATTGCAGATATCTGCTTTGTGCCGTCATCAAGAGGACAGGCGTTTTCGAAAATTATTTCACCGCGTTCATAAAGAACCCTGTTGACAAGAGATTGCACCTCATTGATACGGCGAACCTTGACAGAGCCTTTGTTCACAGATGTCAGAAGAAGCTCACTTTCTATTTTTGTGGAAAAAACATAAAGGTGTGTATCAACACGATCTCTGTAATTTTCAATCAGCTTAAGCGACTGATTCAGATTCTCGGTCTCATTTCCCCCTATTGCAAAAAACGAGATGGGCTTTCCCGATGAGTGCTTCTTGAAGTCAATGACAAGAATATCTTTCTTGAAGCAAATGGCTCCGAGCTTTTTGGCCTTTTCGATCAATTCATATATGCCTTCCTCGTTATCTTCGAAGACATCCGTGAAAACGATCGCAGCCTTTTTGTTATTCTTGCTGATGTCGCTTGCAAGAACAAGCGATCTTTCGTTCAACTCGGAAAAGATGTATACTTCTTTGAAATAGGCTGTCAGATATTTCATGTACGCGGAGATATTCTTGAACAGCGACAAAACAAAACCAAAGGTAAATACAGGCGCAAGCACAAAAAGCACCGATGCCCATATCTGATATATCGTGTCAAGAGTATCCGGGCAAAAGCTCATACTTTGCGTAATCAAGGAAAATTCGGTACCTATGGTAAACACCTGCATGGCGTTAAACGCCGAAAGCAGAACTGTACGCCAAAAGCCTCCGTAAGTTGCGTTGTGTATCGGGACAAACATAAACAGCGTTGCCATAAAAACCCCGGCAAACAACGCTTTGAAAAGGCTGAACTTGTGATTTTTCCCAAAGCTGCTGTTATTGATTATCAATGAAATTGCCGCCATGAGAACAAGGCTCAAAACAGATAATACAAACCAGGTGATCCACATAAAAATACCTCCAAAATTTGCAAACATTATTTTTTATTATACTTCTTTATTGCAAAGCTTGTCAAGACCTCTCATCTCATTTTGCAATAATTATTCGGATGCAAAAAGATACGCGCGCTTTCCTGCTTATTGTGTCCCAAAAGCAAAAAAGCTCCCCACATCCGTTTTACAATAAAACGGATGTGGGGAATATTTTTCGCACCGATTATAAATTATTTCAAAAATCAAATACACCAAAGATTTTTCAGCTTTTTTGCAAACTCAGCATCATCAAACTCCTGGACATTTTCAATCACTTTGATGTTCATATCGTCTGCGCGCTGACGAAGATATTTTCCCGTTTCTCCCATATTGGAAACAGATGTGGCAACAAGCACCTTTTTTGAATATTTGCCGCCAAAGCGTTCAGCCACGGTGTTGAGCTTATACAGCTCGTCTGAGGTCACAACGCCGTTTTTGCAGGAAATAAACACCGGAACGACATCGTGCATGAGAAGAACATCTATCTCGTTTTCGGTATCATAAACATCTTCTGTTTCTTCATCATGAGCTTTTCCGTCCCAATCAATAACGACTCCGTTCAGTGCATCATCATAAACAGGAACTCCCTCTTTGTCAACAATGCCTCTTGCAGTGCTGTACACCTTCATTTCAAGAGCCTGTCCCGCCTTTGTCAGGCATTTTTTAACCTGTGCATTCTTGTACGAAACAGTCACAGTCTCCTCATCGCTGTCATCAAAAAGAGTTATCAGATGGTTTTTTGCCAAATAGTTGAGGATACCGTGGGCCGGCTTATACTTTGACTTATGCTGTACAAGATATGTTTTCACAGTATCAAGCTTTGCAACTGTTGTAAGTCCATCCTCCGAAACAGACCCTACTTTTTCTATTGCCTCAAGTATTCCAATCTGCATATTCCAATAACGCACATCGCCCTTGCAGACGTTCCAGATCAGCTCGATATCATTGATGAAATCGGGAGACATATCCCATTTGTATGTATTGTCTTCGTTGATGCTTCCGTATATTATGTCTCCGCCGTATATTCTGACATTTTCCTCGATTGAAAGCGTCGGAGGATCCCTGTATATCGTCGTTCCGTCTTTGTCACAGTCATATACAGCGTTGTTTCTCAGATTGAACTTGTGAATCTGAATGTTTTTGCCAGGATATCTGTCATAAACGACGCCCAGGGCAAGAGTGAGTATTTCCTCTCCGCCGGTTATGTCAAAAACGCAGTCGTCATAAGTTTCAACAAGTTCAGACAAAACTTCGACAGATCTTTGCAGATTGCTTTTGGAAACAGTTCTGTACAAAAACTCAATAGAAATTCCCCTGTCCGAAAAAACTCTCTTGTAATTCTCGATATGCTTTTGGATCAGCTTTGAGTCATCGCCGATATAAATAACGCGTTCGGGAGCATATGTCAGACAAGCGCTTATGTTCTCCGCTGCCGTTTTGTCAAAAAACTCAATATAGGTCATCGCTACCTCCGGGCAAATAATTTCTTTTGTTCAAAGCCCGATTGGTTTTCGGAGCTTTTTGATATGGATCAGTTCATTTTTGCTATAAAATCTGAAATACTCAGCATTCCCTTGTCAATGGCAAGGAACTTTTCGTTGAACATATCAACCATGGCGCAAGAGCAAGAGATCATATACTGGAAAAGCTCTTCGCCGATAAGGCTTTCTCTGAAGGATGCTGTCATTCTGAAAATGATAGAGCCGTCCGAAAGATCATAATCAAAGCTTCCGTCTATCATTTTGTAGGAAGCGACACAGGTTGCAATAGCTCCTTCCATGCGCTTTTCTTCGCTCATTTTGTAAGGCATGGGAGACAGAAGTCTTATAAGCTGTCTTTCAATGTCAACGACGATTATGAAATTCATCGCAATATCGTCTCCGCTTACGCCGAAATGCACGATAAGCTTCTCGTCGTCCTTTGAATATTTCCAGGATCTGTTGTCTATCGCATTACAGAGTGTGTCGTAAACCTTTTTGGCAATTTCAATCTTCTTTTCGTCAGCCATTTTTGAATCCTCCCTTTTATTTCAAAACTGTGCTAATAAACTGCTCAATAGAAACAATCCCCTTTGAAAGCATCAGGAATTTATCATTGTATTCATCGATGGTCTGGCATGAGCAGAAAAGCATATATGAGATCACTTCTTCGCCGATAATACTTTCGATGTAGCTGTTTGTCATGCGGAAGCACATATTGCCCTTTGTCACATCGTAATCAAAGCTTCCGTCAACAAGGCTGTTGTTCACAGCACTTACCGCGATCGCAAGATCAAGACGCTTGTCCTCCCGAATAACAAAAGGTATGTGGGACAGAAGCATAATAAGCGATCTTTCGGGATCAACCTTTACGGTTATCTTCATGGGCAGATCATCCCCCTGAGCACCACATTCGATCATCAGCTTTTCCTCATCCTTGCCGTATTTCCATTCGTGCTTATCCAGTGTGCGGCAAAGAGTTTCAAACACACTTTTTGCCTGTGCCAACTTTCTTTCGTCTGCCATAGTCGTATATCTCCTTTTACTGTTTTTATATTACCGGGCGTTCAGGCTGACTGTTTTTCACAGCGAATCTTCAAGCTCCTCTGTTGCTTCCCGGATTTCCTTTTTATTGTTGTTGTCTTTGTTTTTGCAAACACCGTTCAGATAATCGACAAATCCGATTTTGTTGCTCATACGCGAAAACTCATCATAAACCGTCTGAAAATTGTTCACAAGCTCAAAGCATTTTTTGCACTCACAAATATGTCGGTTCACCGCGGCAGAAAGCTCTAATGCTTCCTCATTCAACTCTGTCAGTGAAACAAAGGATATGATCTCATCGACCGTCAGATGACTCATCTTCACCCCTCCTCTTTTTTCTTTCCGGTCTTCTTAATTTTTTTGTTTGTTCTTTTCGGCTTATCCTTACTGCGACCGTCAGTACCTTGCGTTTTTTTGTTTATCATGCTGTTCAGGCGGTTTACCCAGTCGCTTATGGACTTCTTTCCGGAGACCGCGCCATTGCTCTTCATAAAGAACTCCTTGTATCGGGTCTCGCCGTATAAAACACCGTCATCATGCGTTTTTCGCAAAGCAGCCATAATTTTTTCATGCTGATCGGTACTTATTGTGATCCAGGGGATTCTTTGGGATGCAGTTATTATCATATCATACATTTCGTACAGCGTCTTGTTTTCAAAGGTTCTGACGATAAGGTCGTTTGACTGGATTTTTGTGATATCATTGTCCAGTATAAAAACAAACTGGGCAATCCAGGTGAGAATTTTGTAAACTCCCACATCCGCCGCCAAAACAGCCGAAAAAGCACCTTTGAGCTTATCTATACGCTCCTGCTCATCGACATCATACATTTCCTCGGTGCATTCCTCCGCCTCGGTGCCGTCAAGCTCGGTTGTGTTGAAATCGACGCTTCTTATTTTGTTGGCAAAATCTCTTTTCTGATTTTTTGCCACCACAAATATCCAGTCCTCAAAGCCCTCCGGGTCGTTGTTGACAGGACCGTCAAGCCCCTGACGCAGGAGGAATCTGCTGACAGTTGTTTTTATCAGTCGGAGCTGGATCTCCTGCATGATATCACACTCATAGTCCCTGCCTCTTAAGCATTCCTCTGTCCGACACCAGCGAGCCACCGAGGATTTCAAGGTTTTTTCAGCGATATGACAAAGCATATCAAAGCGCCTCGGCTCACAGCACAGTAATTCATCGACCATGATGTCAAACTCTTCCTGAGTGAAAATCAATCGGTTCACCGCCTTCCTCATCCGCCTTTTCTCTTTGCGTTTGATTGGCGGATATCCTATGTGGACATTATAACATAGCATATTTGCGAAGTCAATAAACAAATGTCGTTTTTCGGCGAAAAAGGGGGCTTTGCGCAACAAGCGCTCCATATATAAAAATATGAAATAAATCTTTTTCAAAGCTCAAATTCATTGACTTTTCGGACATTTTATTGTAATATTAAAATGTATTTTTATTTATTTTTCAAAGTCAGGGAGGAAAAAATTACTTTCAGTTTTTCTCGCGGCAGGTATGCTTCTCAACATTTCCCCCGCAATTATTAAGACAAACCGCGTCCTTGCCGAAGAAGAAACCTCTGTCGAGACTTCCGATGAAGCTGTCGTTTCGGGTGACTGGACCTTCAGGCTCTGCGGCGACGGAGTTGAGCTTGTGGCATACAGCGGAAGCAAGACCGATGTTTATGTGCCCTCAACTCTTACGGCAGATGATGTCGAATACTCTGTAATAAAGCTCGGCGACGGTCTTTTTGCCGACAACGATACCCTCAATAGCGTAACATTGGGCGAAGGCATCCTTGAGATCGGAGAATCCGCCTTTGAGGGGTGTGACAATATCGTGTGCGCCGTGACGCCCGAAAGCCTTACGACCATCGGAGCGAAAGCTTTCAAGGACTGTACTGTTTTCAACTCGATCATCCTCTATGACGGCATTTCCTCCATCGGCAAGTCCTCCTTTGACGGCTGTGCAAATCTTACCGTTTATTGTAACGAGGACACGGTCAGATACAGCTATGTCACCCAAAACGATATCAACTATGGGATCCTCAATCCCGAGGCGACCCCCGAAACCGTTGTTATCGACGGCATCGAATATTTTGTTTCCAACGGAGCCGTAACCGTCATGTCCTGCGACACCGAAAAAGAGGGAGAAGTCATCATCCCTGCGGTGGTGAGCGGAAAGCCTGTCACGAATGTAAACTCAAACGCTTTCTATAACTGCAATCTCATCACCTCAATTGTGCTTCCCGACAGCATCGAGCATTTCGGCAACTACGCTTTCTCCGGTTGTTCAGAGCTTGCAGAGATAAATATGCCGAAAAATCTTGAAACTGTGGGAACGTTTGCATTTGATAATTGCAAAAAGCTCACAGAGATCGCCTTTTACGACAACCTCACCTCGCTCGGACAGTGGGCATTTTACAGCTTCTCTGCACTCAAAAAGGTCACATTACCCGATGGTCTTACTTCTTAGCCAACCTATTTGTTTAGATATGCATCTCATTGACAGATGTAAATATTCCCGGCAGCGTAAAAACCATACAGAAAGGCGCCTTTTTTGATTGCTCATCTCTTGAAAGCATAGCTTTCCCCGATGGGCTCACCTCGATAGGCTCCCGCACTTTTGAGAACTGTACACAGCTGTCCGAACTAATTCTGAACGAGGGGATAAAAACCATAAGTGCCAAGGCTTTTCTAAACTGTACGTCTCTTGAAACGGTACTTATACCCAAGAGCGTCACAAGCCTCGCAACAAACTCCTTTACTGACACCATTCTCCTTGTTTACGAAAACTCTTACGCTCATACATTTGCCGAAGGAAACGGTCTTCCCTACTTCATCCTCACCAAAGCCGACAATCCCGAGATCGCATACGGAACGGGGATTTCGGGAACCGTCACCTACTCCGACGGAACAGCGGCGGCGGGAGCCGTGGTTGAGATCTTCCACGACGACAGCAGTCTGAAGGAAAAGGTGACAGCCGACGAAAACGGCGCATACAGCTTCACCTATGCTGAGGTCGGAAAATACACCATCCGTGCAACAGATGCCGAAAAGCGCACGGCAAGCGATACTGTCTCTGTCAAGCGAATGAATGTTTTCAGCGTATTTTTGACAGGCGAAACTGATCTTGTTCTTAAAAATTCCTGGAATATAAGCGGTACTGTCAGCACTGATAAAACAGCAACAATAACTCTTGCCGATACAAACGGCAACACAATCGCCCAAACCGAAAGCACGGACGGCACCTTTACTTTTGATAATATTCCCAACGGAAGCTACATTCTTGTTGCCGAAAACGAAAATGGAAGTGCAAGCACAGAAATAACTGTTTTCAACGGCAACATCTCCGGAATCGAGCTCACCATCGAAAGTACCGAAAAATATGCCACAATCACAGGCACAGTCGAGGTCGAGGACCGTGAATACAACCGCCACGCAAGAGGCTGGGTGGATATCACCATCTACAACTCCGACGGCAACCCTGTCGGAAACGCCAAAACCGACGGTGACGGAGCTTTCACCTTCACAAAGCTTCCCTTTGACGAGTATTCGATAGTTGCCGAAACCTCCGAAATTCGTCCCGACAAAAAGAAGCACTATGACCGTTCGCACACCCTTACGGGCTATGCCTATGTCTCGGTGACAGAAGCAAAAACCTATGAGCTTGAGACGATCGTTCTTTCGGAGGAAAACGATGATGTTGCAACCATTTCAGGCAAAATCACCGCAAAAGGCGAAAGTCAGGCGTGCGAGGTGACGCTTTCAAATGTATTCCGCCATGAGCAGGCGAGATTGCAGACAGGAAAAAACGGAAAATACAGCTTCAAGAATGTGCGTGACGGACTTTACTTCATAACAGCCGTCACCCAAAGCGACGGCATGGGCTTTGCGGTCGTAGTCGTCAGAAACGGAAAAGTTTATGGTGAAACCGACATCACAGTTGACAAGCGCCAGGCATTCAGAGACCGTGAGGACAGCTGGAAAAACGATGTTCCCGAATGTGCAAGCCGCGAGGATGCCGTAAAATACCGCGACAGAATCGCCGAAGAAAAAAGATATTTTGACGGACTTTCGGAAAAGGAAAAGAAACAGTTTTCAAAAGAATACAGAGAATGTCTCAACAAATATTCCGAATGGATCGCCGACTATGAATACTCAAGCAACGACGACACAGTAAAGCTTGAAAACGGCGGAATGATAATGTCGGGAGAAGAGCTTTCCTCGGAGGAAAAGATTGAGCTTGTGCTCAATGTCGAAAAACGCGATCCCCATGTCATCGGAGATGGTGGTATCGAAACAGGAGACGACTACATCCAGCAATCGATCGAAAACACCGCGGGCAATCATCAGATCGTGCAGTATTATGACATCACCCTCTCAAAGAAGCAGGGCGAAAAAGAGCACAGTATCACAAGCGTCAGCCGTGATACCGACACCACAGGCAAGGTCAGGATCACCATGGAAATTCCCGAAGAATACCGCGGACACAAGCATTACTCGTTTGTTCATGTGCACAACGGAGAGACAAGGAGACTTGTTGACCTTGATGACAACCCGGACACCGTGACCTTTGAGATCGACCGCTTCTCGACCTTTACTCTCACTTATACAGATGAAGATCTTGTGGCGGATATGTCATTTGACGAAAGACTTCCTTTCATCGGAGCACAGATAAAAACCGACGGCATTCAGGGTCTGAGATATATCTTCTCGGTCACAAGAGAATTTTATGACACCCTCAACAAGCCCGAATCGTATTCCGACAACGGCGCAGGATTTGGAACAGTGATCTTCCCCGCAAAGCATATGAATGAGGGAGATGCCCTTGTCAAGGGATATGCCAACACAGTAAACGGCAAGACCTACACCGCAAAAACCGTTCCTGCCGTTAATCTGTACAGCATAAGCGACAGCTGTGTCGAGTTTACTGTCGTACTCACCGAGATCCCCGAAAAAACCTATGCGGAGGAATATGTGGCAGTATCATATGCAACATATATCGATGAAAACGGAGAGGAGATCACGGTTTACGGAGAACAGACAAATAATGTTTCGGTATTCCGCATTGCAGAAATCGCATATTCAAAAACCGATTCCTCAGACGAATTCAAAGAATATCTTCTCGAAAATATTCTCAACAAGGTAGATCCCGAAAAATATCCCATCAGCGAATAACAAAAGAAACCCCGCTTGCAGAAAATGCTTTCTGCAAGCGGGGTCTTTATTATGCGGTATCCGACAGGCTTCGGCTTCAGGAAAGAATATCAAGAGCTTTTTGTATATGTTCTTCTCCAAGGCCTCTGCCTATTCTGTAATTTGTCTGAACAAAGCTTTCGGCAAGATCTCCCCAACCAAACGCGTTGTCATCAAATATCACGAATCGCTCAACTTGTGCGTTTGATGAAAGCCAGCCGCGAATCTCATCGGCCCTTTCAAGATATCAGATAAATGGGGTCTTGTCATAGATTCCAAGCCCCGCCTTTTCAAAAGTGTCCGCAAGTTCTGCTCCTTTTTCGTCGCATTTGCAGGGTTCTTTGTCCCAATGCTCACGCCATGAGCTCGTCAGAACGATCTTTGCTTCCGTTTTGTCGATCAGAAGCTTTAACAGTTCAAGTCGCGTTGCATCAATATTGCCGTCATCAGGTGCTCTCTGCCTGTCATAGGCATAAGAGTTTAAAACACCGTCTATATCAAGAAAAATCACCTTCATTGTCATCAACCCTCGCATATCAAGAATAAAATTTCCAAATATCGGAGTCCGCTTTTTGTAATGCCTTGTCAGATCTCCATATATTCGCACAAATAAACACTCTTTTCCACGGTTCCGTTATCATATGTTTTTTGATATGACTGATGGATATGGCCATGTATGTGCAGGTCAGGGGCGTGCTCATAAATATATTTTGTAATCCCCGCAAGTCCTGCGTGCGCAACATCATTTTTGCTGTGTTCGAACACACAGTCATGGCTTATCAGCACATCCGCCGGACTCATACTTTCGGATAAAACAAGGCTCTCATACTGTGTAAACGAAGGAAAGCTCCTGTCTTTATATCTGAAGCTGCCTTCAATTCCCGCAAAGGATAAACCTTTATATGAAACTTTTTTGCCCGACATTTCTCTGATACCCTCTTTCTCATACAGATCGAAGGAGTCATGATTCCCTCTTATGGCAATGATCTTGCTTTTTGGAATAAGCCCCACGATCTGCGCAAGATCATGTGGATGTATATCTCCCAACAAAATGCACAGATCGTATTCGGGTACATTTTTCAAAAATGTCGGGAGCCTGTCCTCCCCAAAGGCAAAATGACCATGAGTGTCGGAAATGACTATGAGCTTCAGCCCATGCTTTTTGGGCTGCGCTTGCTTTTTGCAAGCTTTCAGATATGGTATAAGCTCATCATATTTCTCAAGCTCAAAACTGCCGAAGCTTTTGGCTTTCTTTATGAACTTTTCGTATGAAAATTCTTTTTTCTTCTTTATAAAAAACATATGACAGCCCTTTTCTGCTCATCCGTTGAAAGCACATCCGATCGCAGGCAATGAGATACACACTTATCATTTTTATAAAAGATCGAATTCCAATCCGTTTTTACTCAGTCAATCCGTTTTTTCTGCCCACAGTTTAAGAGAATTTGCGCTGTAAGCAATATCATCAAGAGTTGCCAAGATTCTATTGAATCTTAATCTTTCATCAGGAGTGACCTTGCTGTCGGCAAGTATGCTGTGTATTTCGTCGTTTGCCGCATCAAGAAAATGCAAAGCTGACATCAGGCTTGCGGATATTCCGCCAAGATCATCATAAAGAAGCGGCTCTTCGCCCTTATATTGTCCGACCGGGCATTGCGTTGTACAAAAATAATTGCACAATTCAGGCGCGTGATATACCTTCGCCATGGTTACCACATCATCTGGATATGGTACCGTTCTTTTCTTGCCGGGATCGCTCTGCTCGATTTCCAACAATCGTTCTCTTGTAATACCCACATACTGGAATGCTTGCACTGCTGTTCTCAATTCAGGCTTTCTCGAGGCCGCATCCAGTCTCGCCTTCTTATAAATATTCTCGCTCATACTTGCTTTCTCCTTAAATGTTGGATTACCAAATGAAAAATATGTACCATTTGTATTATACAGTATGTAAAACAAAAAATCAACAAAATCCCGTGATTATTGCGTAATACACAGCCGAGAGGGCAGATACTATCTGCCCTCTCGATCGAGTTTCATTATTTTACAAAGCCCATCAAAGCCTTGCCGATCTTTATCAGTCCTGTTCCCGAATAATAAAGCCCCTTTAAGTACTTGTTGCGGGTAAAGCACTTGCTCGAAAGGCAGTGGGCATACACTGATGCGTAGGAGCCAGTCTTGCCACAGCCGAAAGGACAGCGATAGGTCTTGCCGCCGTTGATTGTCATTGCTTCTTTTGTTGTAAGTGTTCTCATTTTTCTTTCTCCTTTTTTGTTTTGATATTTGTTGCCATATCCGCCAATTACACACAGCTTTCCTTTATGTCATCAGGCAGATAACGGGTTTACTTCGTAAACTTCTTATATAAGTATTATATCAAATCCTGCGCTTTGCGGAGTGAGTTTTTATCCACAATTTCAATCAAATAGTCACTGCATTATCACTCGTCCAATCGTCAAATGTTGTGGCATACAAAAAAACAGCACCCGAAGGTGCTGTTCCGGTCTGTTGCAAAATGTTAATGCAACATAAAGTATAATTACTGATCGTGTTTTTCGGTGAACAGCTTCGTTTCTCTTTTGGCTCTCCTGACAGCGTGCTTGGCATTGATTCTTTTTGCAAACCAGCTGCCATGGAACTTTTTGGCGCCTTTCACCTTTCCGTTTTCGCAAAGCTCGTACAGGCTTTCATCTTTCTGCTTGTCCACTCTTACATATTTGGCTTGCAAGGCAGTTTTCACTGCATTGACCGAGACAAGATATTCCACACCGCACTTTGTGTTACATTCCAATATCTCATCATATCTTTCGGGAATGCAATACTTTTTGTAACCACGAATTTTTGATCCTTGCAGAGCTTTTCTCAGATCGCTGCTAAAAAGATAATCGTCGAGCTCATATCTGTAATAATCATATTCCTTGAAATCGCATTTTTTCATACCGCGGTTCTTTCGGGCAAGGGAAACCGCGTCCAGCGGGTCACAGATCTCCTTATTGATATCATCTCTGAGCACAGCCTCCTCATCGAGCTTGCCGAATTTATTAAAGGCTGTCAGTGAATATTTGTCACCGGTTTTGAGATCAGGTCTTCTTGCCTCTACCAGACAAGCGTGCAGCTTCAGCGACATTTCCTTGTGGCTTTGTTTGTGCGTAAGATTGTTTTCGACATCGGTGTGCCGATATCCCAGAGTTCGTGTAAACGCGCACCATCTTCTGTGTTCAAGCCATGCAAGACAATGCTTCTTTCTTTCCAACTCATAATATTGCTTTATTTCTTCTCCGTCTTTCTCAAGTCTTTTCGGGTCATACATTACCGCAAGTCTTTTATACATCCTGCAGTTTTCTCTGACATCTTCCCAATGATCCTCAAGGCTCTTGGAATTAATACAGTCAAACACAGATGTGTCGATCCAGCCCAACGAAAAGACCTTATATTTCACATGCATTGCTCTTGCGATATTTGCCCAGTACTCGTAATTATTGCTTTCCTCAATTCGCTTCCTGTTGTCATCCAGGTGAGAATCGTCGTTTTTAGCTTTCAAATACGCCTTGCCGGTTTCCTCAGCCCAAAGTCTGCTTTTGGACATATAAACATTCTCACAGCTGTATACCTCATCAAGACAACCGAACGAATGCATATAAATATCGGTCTTGCCTTTGTTGCGGGATTGATAAAGCTTTTGCTCATTAAGGGCTTTTGAAAGTTCAGAGTCAAACACCGCATAAGCAATAACAGTGTTCTGCACAGACCGCTCACAGTTTGCTTCAAGATTCTTTTTACCGATCGAACAGCGAAGCTTTTCGGCAACCGATATATTATCTGCATCATTACCCAAGGCAACAACAAAATAGTTCGAATCCAGAAGCTGCCTGACCTCTTCGGTCTCGGCAGTCCAGAAGCCGCCTATTTTGACATCAGCCTGAATATATCTTACTTTGCAATAGGGCTTGTTTTTTTCGCCTTTTCTGTCACAGCAAAGAATGTCGCCCGGTTCAAAAACGGCGTCATCTCCGAGCACCTGTGTCGTTGCTTTGATCTCGGGATTGATGTAATCGATCTTGGACCAGAAAACTTCCTGCTCATCCTTTGAAACAATATTTATGGTCACTTCGCATTCGGTCATTGTCTGAACTCCGTTTGCATCTCTTCGGCTGACCATCATCTGACCGAACCAATACGCGCTGATAAACGCTTCTGTACCGATAATACCGTTTCCAAGAATCGTGAGACTGAGCTTTGTCGGGTCAGCTTTGCCAATCAACGGCTCATATAACGGAACATCCAGAAACAAATTATGCACCAGATTACGATAACCCCGGACGGGAACGATTATCGGATGCTCGCCGCCCTTGAGTGCTTTTATCATTCCGACATCGCTTGACAGCTTTTTATTTACCTGAGTTTCGATCTGTACATAGGCGTCACTTTGAACAAAAAGATAGATGTATGAATTTTTGATATATTTCGCGTTGCGTTCGTTTATCAGCCCCATCAAGGTCTGCAAATTGCCGAACTCATTTTCATCCATCAGATAGTATTCGCGTTTACCAAACCTCGGCTTTGCCACATGAGCAAGGTCATCCCGCAGACAGATCGCGCCATACTGTCTTGCTTCAAGCAACAATTCATACTCTTTTTCTTTTTCGTCGTCAATATATGTATCGGTGAAAATAATCACCGGCTTTTCTTTTTTGTTTTTGATGCTGATGCTTTTTGCCAAAGCAAGAGAGGTGGCATTCAGCTCGCTGAAAAAATACTTTTTACGCCAAAATTTCCAATATACCCACCTCATTTTTATTTTCGGGAATATTTTGGCAAGAACCTCCAAAATGATAGCGCCTCCGGCAATAGGAGCAATAACATTGAGCAAAGAGGCGTATGCCACCAAAGCATTCGTGCAGCGGGAAATCCAAAGGCTGTTTTCGGGAAGTATCTCGCCTACAACTGCTTTGATGTTTCTGATATAATCGGCATACTCCTCCTCAAGGCTGAAGGTGCGCAACGCTCCGAAAAAGCTGTTGAAAATCTCCTCCCAAAAGGTCAGGGGCTGAACATTGTTTTGGGGCATAATAATATCAAAATAGCCGATAGCAAATCTTAACACCCAGATCGAAATGATGAGAAATCCCGAGAAAATAAGTGCAGTGCTGACGCCCGATTTGTTGCGCTTTTCAGGCGTGCGTTTGTATCTGACAAGCCTGATAATACACAGTATGACAGCTGCGACAAAAATCGCTGCGGATGCAATCAAAAGTCCTGATATAAGCACTTTTTGCCAATTTTCCATTATTGTCTCCCCTGCCATCATTCAATGGCTTTTTATGAAAGTATCTTTTGTATCTCTTCGCGATTCAGATGGTTTTTGTCCATAAGCTCATTTACCAGAGAATCGATCTTTTCTTTGTTCTCGGAAATAAGCCGAACCGCCTCGTTCATCTGATCCTTGAGAATACGGTTGATCGATTCTCTCGCCTTTTCGGATATTTCTCCGTTGGTAACCGCAAGTCCGAATTCATCATCCATGCCGTAAGCGCACACAATCTGATGCGCAATGCTTGTGGCAGAAGCCAGATCTCCACCGGCTCCCGTAGAAACACCGTCGCGCTCGCCATAATATACGATCTCGGAAGCTCTTCCACCAAGAGCCGTTCTGATGCGGGCAAGAAGCTCATCCTTTGTGTAAATCGCTTTGCCCTCTTTCTCTGCCCTCTGCATATATCCGCCATGGTTTCCGCGGGCAACAATTGTAAGATAGGAAGGGGTCTCTCCTCCCAGCCGGCAAAGAAGTGCATGACCCGCCTCATGTCTTGCAACACGCTCAAGCTGGGAAACATCCCATTTTTTGACCTCCCCGCTGTTAAATGTTTCAAACGCTTCTTCAAGAATCGCATCGTTTACCACACTGCTGCCTTCTCTGATAGCTGAGCGCAGGGCGAGCTCCACAACAGAATCAAGCTCGGCAAGACTCATACCTGTAGCTCTCACGGCAATATTGTCGACCTGGGCATCGGAAATATCAAGAGCATGGTTTTTGACGATCTTCATTTTCAAAAATCTGACCCTATCTTCTTTGTTCGGCAGGTCGATATATACTCTTCTGTCAAAACGACGCATGAGAGCAGGATCAAGACTTTTATCATTACCGGGTTCCACATCAAAATTAGTGGCGGCAAGAACAAAAACAGGCTTTGACGGATCGTTTACAAAGCCGTCCATTTCTGTCAGAAAAGCCGTGAGTGTTTCTTCTCCGTTTGAACCGGAATTTGCCCCGCCCTTGCGCTCTTTGGCAATGGCATCGATCTCATCGATAAAGAGAATGGCCGGAGCATATTTGCGCGCGGTCTTGAAGAGCTCATGAACCTTGTCCGAGCCTTCTCCGACATATTTCTTAAGGAATTGATTGCCCTCAGAGGCAATAAATGTCACACCCGCCTCACACGCCATGGCTTTTGCAAGCATGGTCTTGCCTGTACCGGGAGGGCCGTAAAGAATAACACCTTTGGGTGCTTTGACCCCTGTACCCATGTATTTTTTGGGATTTTTAAGATATTCAACAAAATATGTAAGCTCTTTTTTTGCATCACCGGCGCCGATCACATCATCAAAATGCACATTGGGTTTGGATACAAAGCTCATCACATTCTTTGCATCCTCAGAATCCACAGCAACGCTCATTTCAAAGTCAAACAGCTTGATCTCGGCAATTTTTCCATCCTCAGAAACCGCCTGTGCCGTCTCAAAGGCGATAAGCTTGTTTTCCTTTGCAAGTCTTGTCATGCTTGCCTGCTGATGGAGATTTGATGCGATCGCGCAAAGCTTATCGGCAAACGAGCCTTCGCAATCGTTTGCACACAAAACCCCACGCACACCCTGACGCATGAACGAAATTCTTTCCTCCTCGCTTAAAGCAGAACCGCAGTCTGCAAGCAGATAAACCGGAAGCTCCTTTTTCTGTTCGCGCAGGAATTTGAAAAGATCTCTCGCAGGAGATTCCACATCCTCAAGATTCAGATTTTTAAGAGATTTTTCAGGTGCACCATATTCCATGTCAAGCAACACAAAGTCAACATTTTTTGATTTTATGCAGTCAACAGAAGCTTCAAAAGTCTGACTGCCGATAATATCAAAATCGGGAGTCTTGTTTTTGCAAAGCCCGACGGTTTCGGGGCTTGCCAGCACCAGCACCTGCGGCTTGTCCGCCGAAACAAAGAAATCGGAAACGCCTGCCTGCGCACGGCCAAGATCCACACCAAGCCTTATCTCCTCTATATTATCAATGTCTGTCTTTACCTTTTCCGATGCTATAAGTCTCAAAAGCTCATAAAGCTCATCGTTGAAGAAGGTTTCCGCCCTGCTTCTGACAGTTCTTGCATCAGCGGCACTTCCCTCCGAAAACAGAAGAGCAGTATATACCTTTTCATCGATCAAAAGCTTTATACCCATTTCTTTTTCAAGGTTTGCGACATGACGAATTATTTCATTTTTTGCAATTTCACGAAGATTATGTGCTCCGATGTGATTGAACATCACCACATTTCCCGAAGCAAAGCGTGAACAAATGGCACCGGGAAAATACGGTGCTCCCGTCCCAGGATTGATGTCTTTCTGAAGAGCTTTTATTATAACCTTTCTGGGCACAGAAGAAAAGTCTCCGCTTTCACTTTCTTCATAAAGCTGTCTTCCCGCATTTGTCGTCAGAATGATTATAGCATCCGAAAAAGAGACCTCTTCGTCTGTGTAATTATCACGCAATCTGCCCGCATCAAGCATTTGTAAGAACAGATGGATCACGGCAATATTGGCTTTTTCGATTTCATCAAACAGCAAAACACATCCGGGATTCGCCGATACAAAGCTTGTGACATTTCCCGCTTTTGCGTTCTTATAGACTTTGTCTGAACCACAGAATTCAATGTGCGCCTCTTTGTCCGAATACTCACTCATATCAAATCTCATAAACGGCAGCTTAAGCGCTTCTGCCACCTTTTCCGCCAAAAAAGTTTTTCCGACACCGGGAGGGCCTGCAAAAAGGAAGGTCGCTCGAGGACGCTTTCTTGTCTTGTCGATCATAGACAACATCCTTGCCTGAAACAGTCCCGTTGCGAACACATTGACCGCATTGTCCTGACCATATACCGCATTCTGAAGCTCTGTCCTTATCCTCTTGACCTCCGAAACCAACAGCGACATTTCGCCTTTAACAGATACCGGAGTCACAAGCTCGTCATCTTCAAGCTCTTCAAGTAAATCGCCGTTCTCATCTTCAATCGAACTGAATATTTCATCAATTTTTGAAGAGTTGTCACGCCGTGTGCCGCGTGTAGTACTCCTCATGGTAGCCTTGATAGCTTCGCTGGGGTCGTCAAGTATGCATTTGAGCAACAAGGAGGCAGTAATTTCCGAAGCATTTCTTTTTGCTGCGAGCTCTGCCGCCTCCTTCAGCTTCTTTTTAATATACAGGTCGTCCAGAAATGCGACTTTGTTTTCCTTGCAAATATATTCAAGAAGCATTTCCTTTGTTTTTGTCAGACTGCAAACCGCAATGTCAAGTCTTCTCAACGCAATTAAATATTCACTGTTTTCAGATGAATCGGAAAAGCCGTCAATGATTGCGACAATAAAACGCTCCGCCGTAAAAGGAGGATTCTTTTTGTTTCCTATTTCTTTGGAATGCTCGATCAGCATAGTCAAAAGCGCGCTGTTTTTAACTTCGTTCATTTCATTTCTCCTCTTTGTAATATTCTTCTTTGTATATAAGTTCCCGGTCACTGTAACTATATACAATTATACTTCCCATACACAAATGTGTCAACAACCATGGCAGAATATTTTACAAAATCCCCCCTGTTGCGACAGCCGATGTATATCCTTAAACCTTAATATCACATTATTTTCGCAAAAAATCCAAGTCTTTCGACCCGGACTCAGTTTGTTGCAAAACCTTAAAACAAAGTAGGAGACGATGCCCTACATCGTACCGCTGTCTGTTGCACAAAGTTAGGTGTAATTATAATTTGTGTTTTTTGATGACTTTGCTTTCAAAAAAATCGTTTTTTCACAACAACTATGGACAAATAACAATATTTGTGATATAATACCTCAAACAGTTGGTGAAATCGCCGATTATATAAGAAAAGGAGAATAAATATGACAAAGAAAATTTTATCGTCAGTTCTTGCCGTAATGCTTGTGCTTTCATGCTGTGCATTCGTTGTATCTGCTGACGAGCTTGCTTATTATGTAGAAGCTGGCGCAACGGGCAACGGAACCGAAAGCAACCCATTTGGAACTCTCGAGGATGCTTTTCTTGCTCTCGGTGGCAAAGACGGAACCATCTATGTTTACGGCACATACACCATGAACAATTTCAGACCTGCTGTATGGGAAGGTATGATAACAGTTAAGGGTGTCAATGCCGATTCAATCATCGCTGTTCCCAAGAGCGCAGGCTGCGTTTTCAACAGCGACATCACCTTCAAGGATATCAATTTTGCCATTGAAGCAAATGCTCATTTCAACAATCAGAACGGCACAATGATCATGGACGGCGGTGAAGATTCAAAATTTGACAGCTTCATGCACCTTTCCATGTTCGAAAACAATGTTGTTGATGAAAGCACATTTATTCTTGAAAGCGGATATATAAAGCAGGCACATCTTTGCGGAGGCTACTGTACATCCCTGGCAAGTGGTGTTATTGGTGACTCAACCGTTATAATCAATGGCGGCGAGATAGGAACAGTCAGATTTTCTGCCGACAAATATATGGACAACCACACGGGAATTTCCATCGGCGGAAACATGAACTTTATCGTAAACGGCGGCAAAGTCGGTGCTGTTGATTCATGGTTAACCACCACAGCACCCGAAATTATGGGTGCTCTCAACATTATCTTCAATAATGGTATCGATGCTCCCGAGAAATTTGTTTATCCCGAAACTGCAACAGGCGGAACCTACATCATCCGTTCGGCAAAGGGCGGTATGATCACTCCCACTCCCGAACCCGGTGTGTTTGAAGTTAAGTCCGATTCTTCCGATATGGTTGCAAAGATAGGCGGCGAACTTGTATACAACGGCACGGTTACTCTCGAGCCCGGCGAAACAGATGTTGAATGGGTTGCGGGCCGGCAGGTAGGCAAAGAAAAGACCGAAATCAAGCTTACCATCGGTAAGGCTGAAATCACAACAAACGGCACAGCTTCGGCACTTGATGTTCCCGCACAGATCATCGACTCGAGAACAATGGTACCTCTCCGTGCAATTTTTGAAGCACTCGGTGCATCTGTTGAATGGGACGACGCCACAAAGACTGTTACATCCACAAAGGGCGACACAACAGTGAAGCTCACCATCGGTCAGGCATCTATCAACGTTAACGGCGCTGACAAGGCACTCGATGTTCCTGCACAGATCGTAGACTCCAGAACTCTCGTTCCCGTAAGGGCGATTGCTGAAAGCTTTGGTTGCGATGTTGCATGGGACGATCCCACAAAGACTGTTACAATTACAAAGTAATTAACGCATTATAGGTGAAAAGGCAGAAGCTTTGCTTCTGCCCTTTGCTTACTGGTAAAATGTATTACAATAATTGCTGTTAGCAATATACACAAACAGATGACAAATGAGCAAAAACATGCTATAATATCATCAATCAGAAGTTTTTACTATTTTACAGAATGTTACAGAAAGAGTTACACAAATAAGAATTTGTAGGTGAGATAATGATTGTTTTAATTACAGGTGCATCCCATACAGGCAAAACAGTACTTGCTCAAAAGATGCTTGAAAAATATAAATATCCGTATTTGTCGATAGACCATTTGAAAATGGGTTTCATTCGTAGTGATAACACAGATCTTACTCCTATGGATGATAATGAATTAACCGAATACTTGTGGCCGATTGTTCGTGAAATGATAAAAACTGCTATTGAAAACAAGCAGAATTTAATTGTCGAAGGTTGCTATATTCCATTCGATTGGCAAAAGGACTTTGGTTCCGAATATCTTAAAAATATCAAATATTTCTGTCTTGTAATGAGTGAAGAATATATTAGAAATCACTTTGCTGACATAAAGAAATATGCAAATGCCATTGAAAATCGTTTGGATGATGAATGGTGCACAATGGAAAGTGTGTTGGCAGATAATAAAGAAATGTTATCTCTTGCACTAAAGCATAATGTGAACCATATACTCATTGAAGATAAATACGACATTAATATTGATTTATAAAACAAAATCCAATTTATAGGTATGTGAAATATGAAAAAAATTATTGTAATCGGGTGTCCCGGAAGTGGTAAGAGTACCTTTTCCAAGTCATTACACAAAATCACAAAAATTCCATTGTATCATTTAGATATGTTGTTTTGGAATGAAGATAAAACAACTGTTGAAAAATCCGTTTTTCTTGATAGACTATCAAAAATAATCGAAAATGGTGAGTGGATAATTGATGGCAATTATGGTTCCACAATGGAATTGAGAATGCAAAAGTGTGATACGGTTATTTTTCTTGACTATCCATTAGATGTTTGTCTTGATGGCATTAAGGAGAGAAAAGGAAAACCAAGAAGTGATATGCCTTGGATAGAAAGCGATGAATATGATGCAAAATTTGTTGAGTTTATAAAAAACTACGATTCACAAAGCAGACCAAAAGTAATAGAACTATTGAAAAGATATTCTCACAAAGATATTTATATATTTTCAAATCGCATCCAAGCAGAAGAATTTCTAAACAAAATATAACGACAAATTCCAATTTGTTGGACTAAATATATGTATAGGAGCAAGGTATATTTCAACCTTGCTCCTTTTTTGTACAACAAAAAAAGTCCAGATCTTTCGATCTGGACTCAGACTACTGACAAAGTGTATTACAACAATTGCTGTTAGCAATATGCACTGTCTTAATACATCCATTGCCTG